>JACRCA010000296.1 GCA_016234425.1 Deltaproteobacteria bacterium
GATCTTGGCGAAGAGATAATCGGAGCCCCAGATGGTCACGGCCAGGAGCAGATAAAGGTCTGTGGTAGAAAACCCTTTTTGATCCCTCAATTCAATTCTTCCGAAAAAATATAAAAGCCCGCCACAAGCGGGCTATTTTTTTAAATTTTTCAGGACGCAGATTTTCGCAGAAATACGCTGAAAAGAATTTTTATAATTCATGATTCAAAATTAAGATCCTAAAAATCTGCGTTTATCTGCGTCCAAATATTTTCAGCATGGCGGAGGGAGTAGGATTCGAACCCACGTCCCCTTTCGGGGAAACGGTTTTCAAGACCGCCGCCATCGACCACTCGGCCATCCCTCCGGAAACATCATTATTTTACCACAGAGGTCACAGAGACAATTAATTTTTGCATCAAAAATACTCTGGGCCTTCGGTGTTCTCTGTGGCGAAAAATAAATTTGCTCAAGATCGCTTTTCGATTCTGTCCGCGCCTCCCATGTAAGGCCGGAGGGCTTCCGGGATGGTTACGCTTCCGTCCTCGTTCTGGAAATTTTCTAAGATGGCCACCAGCGTCCGGCCAATGGCCAGACCTGACCCGTTTAGAGTATGGACGAACTCCGTCCCTTTTTTCCCTTTTGGCCGGTAGCGGATGTTTGCCCGGCGGGCCTGGAAATCTTCAAAGTTGCTGCACGAGGATATCTCTTTGTAATCCCCCTGCCCTGCGAGCCAAGCCTCCAGATCATAAGTTTTCGCAGCCGAAAAACCCAGGTCTCCAGTGCACAGAATGACCACCCGGTAAGGGATTCCCAGGTGCTGTAACACTTCTTCGGCATGGCGGGTTAATTTTTCCAGTTGGTCGTATGATGTCTCCGGGGTGGTGAATTTCACCAGTTCTACCTTGTTGAACTGATGCTGCCGGATCAAACCCCGGGTATCCTTCCCGTAAGAACCCGCTTCTTTGCGGAAGCACGGGGTATAAGCTGCGTAGCTGAGGGGAAGGTCATCTTCCTGCAGGATCTCATCCTGGTGTATGTTGGTAACGGGTACTTCGGCCGTGGGAATCAAAAAATAATCCAGGTCGCTGAGCCTGAACAAATCCTCCTCGAACTTGGGTAGCTGCCCTGTTCCGGTCATCGCCTTACGGTTCACCATAAAAGGCGGCAGAACCTCCCGGTATCCATGATGATTAGTATGCAAATCGAGCATGAAATTCATCAGGGCCCGTTCCATCCTGGCGCCCGAGTCTTTATACAGGGTAAACCGAGCTCCGGTGATCTTCGCTCCGCGTTCAAAATCCAGAATATCCAAGGCCTCGCCAATTTCCCAATGAGGCTTAGGGGTGAAAGAGAACTCCGGGATTTTTCCCCATCTGCGCACCTCGAGGTTATCGGTCTCGCCCCGGCCAATGACCACACTCTCGTGGGGAATGTTGGGGATCAGCATCATCAGCTCGCGCAGGGCTTCTTCTTTTTCGTCCAGCCTGGTTTCCAGCTCTTTGATCCTGGCAGATGCTTCCTTCATCTGCGCGATCTCCTCCGCAGCATCCTGCTTTTTCTTTTTCTTCTCGGCGATCCGGTCGGAGACCTGGTTGCGCTGGGCCCGCAGCAATTCGGACTCCTGCAAAATCTCCCGTCGTTCCGAGTCCAATCGGACGAAGAGCTCCCAATTGATAACCTGGCTCCTCCGGCTAATCTTCTCTTTCACTTCGTCTAAATGTTCGCGAACGAACTTGATGTCCAGCACAGTGGGCTCCTCTTGGCTTTTCGGCTGATATTATGTAAGTTATCATTTACTCGGAGGAGAGTCAACCGGTGTTTACACCGCAGAAAAGGAAGAAGAAACTCTTTGCTTCAGGAAATTAGGGCTGGGGATTTTGTGGTTTGTCTTTGAGGTGCGAGATTCAGGGAGCGGCAGAAGATTTTTTTCTTTTCAAAAGATAATATCCCAGGGCGGCCACGCCTCCCAACACCGCTCCCATCTTGAGCAGGAAATCGAGGCGCGTAAAAAGATCGGCTAACCATCCGATGTTGGCCCCGAAGTAATAGCCCAAGCAGAGGAGTAGGGGAACAGCGATTAAAGCTGCCAGAAAATCGAGGAATAATACCCTGTTTGGCTTCATCCCGATGGTCCCCGCTGCCAAGAAAGCAGCCACCCGAAACCCGGAGACGAAGCGGGCGATAAAGATGGTTTTACTCCCGTGGTCGCGGAAAAATTGCTTCACCCTTTCTAAACGTTTTTCCGAGAAGATCTTGCGCAAATGCCGATGGGCAATGATCCCATGGCCCCACTTGCGGCCAATAGAGTACAGAGCCATATCGCCAGTCAAAACCCCTACAAATACGGCGGCCAGGGTAGGGTAAAACCGGGTGAGACCGAGATTGACCAAGAATCCTCCGGTCAGCAGGGTAATCTCTTCAGGAATCGGCAACCCCAATCCAGAGAAGAAGAGGATCATGAAGAGTCCAGCATAGATAAAATGCTCGGAGTAGTTGATGAGGAAGACGACTATGTCAGACAAAGTTATTCGCGCTCCTGATGTATGAGGCCTCAAGAAATTGGAGTCTTGCTGCCTTCCGGGGCTTTCGGAGATGGTTCAGGGCTTTCCTCCTTCGGGAGGAGGGATTCAATCTCATTTTTTAAAGCCTTCAACCGCTCTCCCAGGTCACGCCCTTTGCCCCGAAGCTTCCATCGCTCTCTCCAGCCCACTAAGAAACCTACGAGCCCACCGGCGACCAGAGAAGCCAGGATTAGAAGGAAAAGGGGAAAAGGGACCGTATTCCATCCAAAGAAATAACGGAGGGTTATTTCTTGGCGATTCAAGGCACAGAAGGTTGCCCCAACAATGACAAGAAAAATGGCGAGAATAATCTTGATCACAAGCAAGACCCCCCAAAAAGTTCAGATCCTTTTATCCAATGCATCAAAAGATAGCAAGAGTTTTGGGGATATGTCAATCCTTTTTGTAATCTGGCCTCATTTCTTCAAGGGTGTCAGGCCCCTACGGGAAAGGTCACTGGGAATTTTTTTTGCGGGGAATTTTTCTCTTGACAAAAAAGGGGTTTAAGCTAAATTAGATTCGCTTTTCCTCCTGAGCTAAAGATCGTTCCCTCTGAAAACAACTTCCCTCATCCCTGGAGCGCGGAGGTTCTATGCCGGGGCGAGAATGGAGATTTTTAGAGCTGAAAATGCCCAGCTATGCCCGAGCCGCTCTCTACATGCCCACGGTTTTAACCTTAAAAGAAAAAGGCAAAATTCCCAACACCTTGGCCTGGATCAGTTTCGAGAAGCCTGCGGCCTGTCTTTTTTACTACAATGATCCTGTCAGAGAGGTTGACCTGAAATTTTGCCGGGAGCAGGGGATTGAAGTCGGGCGGCGGGACACAGGCGGAGCCCCTTATTGGATGGATCCAGGGACTATACTCTTTGTTCTCTGCTTCGATAAGCGTGATGTTCCCGGGTTTCCAGACAAAATTCCCGACGCCTACCGGTTTTTAATCGCGACCTCTGCGCAAGCCATCTTGCGTCGATTCCATATCCCAGCCGTCTTTCGTCCCTTAAACGATTTAGAGGTTCAAGGAAGAAAGATTGCCGGACACACCTTGACCTTTTCGGGAAATGCCTGCCGCTGGGGGGGAGGACCTCAGGTCTTAAAGCCTAAGATGGAATTGATGAGTAGAGCTTTGCAGCCCTTGCCCGAGAAGTTTGTGGATAAAGAAGCCAAAACCGTGGAGGCCCGAGTAACCAGCTTTGAAGAATTACTGGGGTGGCCCCCTTCATTTGAAGAAGTAAAGGAGGCATATATTTCTGGGCTGGAGGAGGAATTGAGGGTCATTTTCCGCCCAGGTGAGCTAACCGCTGAAGAAAAAGCCATGATGGCTGAAAGGGAGAAGAGGGATTTTTCCGAAGCATGGATTATGGCCATGAGCGAAGAGAGAAAATTTGGCCCCATCCCTCCAGGAGTTCAGAGAGGGGAGCATGTGGTCAAAGTTCCCCAGGGACCTTTGATTCGAGCTGTAGTGCTGATGAGGGGGGAAGAAATTTTTAACATTTCTCTCACTGGGTCCATTCATTGTGTACCTGTTGAAATTGTGGAACAGATGGAGACAGCCCTCAAAGGGGCTGATGGGACTGAGGAGAGAATAGGCCAGGTGGTGCATGCCTTCTTTCAGAAGCCCCAGGTGCAGATTGCCGGTGCCAAACCAGAGGATTTCATCCATACCATCATGGGAGCTATAAAAAAAATGGAAGAGAAAGTTTGAAACCACAGAGGTCACAGAGAAATCCTCCGTGTTCTCCAAAAGAATTTCCTTTCTCTGTGCCCTCTGCGGTTAGATACTATTTCAAAATCGGAAAGGAGGAAGAAATGAAAAAGAAACAATGGACGATTGGCCTCGCATGGTTGATGATTTTTTCTCTTCTCGTTCTTTTTCCCCGGGAATTAGCTCAGGCTCAAGTGAAGCCCGTCATTCTCAAATATTCCGACCCTTCTAAGGCCGGTACAGCCCGCACCGATGCAGCCAAAGATACGATGCTGGAAATAGAAAAGAGGACCGGGGGGAGGGTTAAACACGAATTCTACTGGGCGGAATCTCTGGTCAAAGCCAAGGATGCTTTAGATGCCATAAAAGCAGGAACATGCGAGGTGGGTGGCGCCCCCAATGTGGTTTACCATCCTGCGCGCTTCCCCGTCTGGCAGTTCTCCAACCTTATGTTTCTCGGGGGATCTGACATCTGGGGAGTGATCAAGGCCTGGAATGAGATGGCTGTGACCAACGCAAAGCTTAAAGAGGAGCTGGACAAGCAGGGATTGAAATTTCTCTCCTCCTTCGGCTATCCTTCCACGATCATCTGTAAAAAGCCCCTGGCTGAGCCAGGAGATTTCAAAGGCCTGAAGATAAGGGCGGTGGGCCCTACAGCCAAGTGGGTGAGTGCCGTTGGAGCCACTCCCGTTCCCCTCACCTTTTACGAAGTTACCGAAGCGTTGGCCAGGGGAGTTGTGGATGGGACCGTGGGATATCTCTACGTCCATTTCACTTATAAATTTCATGATTACTGCAAATATCTGACTTACACCCCAGTCGCGAACACCTTTATTTTTGATACCTGGATTAACCTGGATACCTGGAAAAAATTACCTCGCGATATTCAGAAAATTTATGAAGAAACGTGGCGAGAATATTATCCGCAAGCAGTCATTAAGCACTGTGACGAGGAGATCGCCACTCTTTTAAAAGTCTTCAAAGATGCGGGAGGGAAGATTGTTGAACTTACTCCTGATCAATATGCCAAGTGGAGGAATTCCGCCGCCTTCCTGGTAGATGATTACTCTAAGAAAATGAGCTCCATGGGCGTTGATGCCCTGAAGATTATCGAGGAATTCGAAAGGCTATACAAGAAATACGAGAGGAAAAAATAACCGAATCGGAGTTTTTGATGGTCACGGTCGAGAGATTTTTGAACAATGTAGCGGGGGGCATTATTTTAACTGCCATGATGCTTCTGGTCACGGCAGATGTCTTGGCGCGTTATTTATTCAACAGCCCCATCCACGGCACTACCGAACTCACCGAGTTTATGATGATCGGGCTTTTTTATTTTACTTTAGCCTATACGCAAGCCCTTAAAGCCCACATCAGAGTTGACATGCTTATTTCCCTCTTTTCCCCCAGAGCCAGACTCATATGTGAGGAAATTACCTACCTTCTGGGGTTTGCTCTCTTCGCCTTGATCACCTGGCAAACTATGGAGGCAGCGGTTCAAGCCTGGAAGATCTGGGAAACAACCTTCGGGCTTATCTTATTCCCTCTCTTTCCGGCCAAGGTACTCATTCCCATAGGCTGCTTCATAGTTTGCCTGCGCTTGATCCTGGACTTCTTAAATGGCTTGCGAAGTCTGCTTAAGGATGAATCTCCATGATGAACCTTGACCCGACCATAATCGGAATTCTGGGGTTTATCATTTTTATCGCCTTGCTGGCCATAGGTCTGCCCATTGGGATCGGCATGGCAGTGGTCGGCTTTTGGGGGATCTGGGCGATGAAAGGAAGCGCCGTTGCCCTCAATGCCCTTTATCAAATACCCTATAGCTCCATCGGCAGTTGGCTTCTCTCTGTCTTACCCATGTTCATCTTTATGGGCTACATCGCTTTTTATGCTGGCTTTGCCAAGGATGCTTATGAGGTAGCTTATAAATGGTACGGAAGGCTTCCCGGCGGTCTGGCGATTGCCACCCTTATGGGTGCGGCTGCATTCGGAGCTTGCAGCGGCTCTAGCGTGGCGGCCACAGCCGCCCTGGGAAAATTAGCCTTTCCTGAGATGCAGCGCTACAATTATGATCGCAAGCTGGCGGCGGGAACGATCGCGATGGGAGGTACCCTGGCTGCCCTCATTCCACCGAGCATCCTGCTCGTGCTCTACGGGGTAACTACGGAAGAGAGTATCGCCAAACTGCTTATCGCCGGAATATTGCCCGGCCTCCTCTCGATGTTTTGTTTCATCCTGCTGGTCGCGGTGATGGTTAAATTTCGCCCGCGCCTGGCTCCGCCGGGGGAGAAGTTTTCTTGGCAAGAGAGGTTGCTGAGTCTGAAGGGGATTATCGGAATTTTGGTAATTTTCCTCGCCATCGCTGGCGGAATCTACACTGGAATTTTTACTCCCACCGAGGCAGGTGCAGTGGGCGCCTCTACTTGCCTTGTCCTTTCGCTTACGATGAGAAGGATCAATGGCAAGCTTTTTAAGGAGATGATCCTTGAATCCTTGAGAGTCAATGCCTCCATCTTTCTTATCATCTTGGGGGCTTACATTTTTGTCCGCTTTCTCGCTCTGACCCGTCTTCCTGTGGACTTTGCTGAATGGATCGTCTCCCTTCCAGTCGACCGCATGGTGATCTTTATTGGGATCATTGTCGCCTACCTCATTCTGGGATGTTTCATGGATGCCATAGGCCTCCTTCTCCTCACCGTTCCTTTCATCTTTCCTTCTGTAGTTGCCCTGGGTTTCGACCCTATCTGGTTTGGGATCATTGTGGTAAAAATGCTAGAAATAGGGCTGATCACTCCACCCGTGGGCATTCAGGCCTACGTTTTAAAGAGCGTGGTCCCTGGCCTGACCTTACGAGAAATTATTGTGGGATTTTTGCCTTTCTTTTTTGTAGACCTCTTCATTGTCATCGGATTACTCACCCTCTTCCCCCAGATCGCCACCTTTCTACCCTCGATGATGAAATAGAAAGAATCCAAAATCTTTGTGGAGCTGTGGGCATTTTTCAGCAAGCCCCTCGGTCGACGACCCTTCCCCCTATCTTTCTTTACTAAAAAAAGGGCTCATGTTATTCTCCTTCGAAAGATTTACTCCGTTTTTAAGTCTAAGAATCAGCCATACACCCAGGAGGAATGGAACATGTTGATCGTTGGAGAGAGGATCAACACCAGCCGAAAAGCGGTCAATGAAGCAGTGGAAAAACGGGGTATCGCTTACATTAGCGGAGATGCGCAGAAACAGGTCAAGGCGGGAGCAGATTATATCGATGTGAATGCCGGCTCGCGCATCGGCCGCGAAATGGAAGATTTGAACTGGCTGGTTGAAGTGGTAGAGGCGGCCGTGGATGTTCCCTTGTCCCTGGACAGCCCGGACCCGAAAGTTTTAATTGCGGTGGCGAGAAAAGTAAAGCAGAAACCGATGATCAACTCCACCACCGCAGAGAGCAGCCGTTTTGAGGCCATGAAAGCGGTGGTGCAGGAGCGAGAATGTGACGTTGTGGCCCTCTGCATGGATGAGCGGGGTATTCCCAAATCAGTCAACCAGGCTCTGGAAAACGCTTCTTTTTTGGTGAAGAACTTGACCAATTTGGGAATCCCCCTGCAAAATATTCACCTCGACCCGATGATTCAACCGATTAGCGTGAACAAGGATAATGGGATTCTGGCCATTGAGACCATCCGATGCATACACCAGGAGTTCCCCGGGGTCAGGACGATTTGCGGCCTTTCCAACATTTCTTTTGGACTCCCCAATAGATTTTTGCTGAATCGGTTGTTCGTGGTCCTTTGTATCGGCGCGGGATTAACTGGTGCCATCGTGGACCCTTTAGATGCAAAATTGATGACTAATATAATTGTCGCAGAAACTCTGATGGGCAAAGATGAATTCTGCCGGAAATATCTCAAAGCCAACCGAGCGGGAAACCTTGTTGTTTAGATGGAACCATTGGCGTAAAGACCAGCCCTCATTTCTAATTGAAGATACCATGCTCTGGTGCAAGAGTGCTGTGCTTTCTTCTTCCGCCACAGGCGGGACTGGTCGCCCTTACCCCTGAGCCACGAAAAAGAGAAAATCCAGAAGCGGAGGTTAGCAGGGATTTTTTAGTCATTGAGCGATCGGCCATAATCTGGTAATAAGAGAAGGAAACCTATTAGGAGGGGGGATCCATGGATGTACGCATGGTGATCTGCGGGTTGGGAAGGGTGGGGCAAGCTTTCATGGGCCTGTTAATTCAGAAAGAAAAAGACCTCCAGAAACGATATGGGTTAAACTTAAAAGCAACAGCCGCCGTGGATATCGGGGGTGCAGCTATCTCCCCAGAGGGCTTGCCCTTAGAGGACCTCCTGAGTCATCTGAAGAAAGGGGGGCAGGTGGAGAATATGGCCCGCTATGGGAAGAAGGGCTTTTCCGGGAAAGAAGCTCTCTCCTCGGGGCTGGCAGATCTACTGGTCGAGGCCACACCCACCAACATCAAAGACGGTGAGCCAGGTATGACGCACATTCGTACAGCTTTCTCTAATGGCCTCCATGTGGTCACGGCTGCAAAGGGACCGCTGGTACTCCGGTACAGCGAACTGAAGGCCTCGGCCGAAAAGGCCAAAGTCAGGTTAATGATCAGCGCTGCCACTGCTGCCGCCCTGCCAACCCTGGATGTTGGCCTTTCTTGTTTAGCTGGAACAGAAGTCCTGGCTGCAGAAGGAATCCTCAACGGCACCACCAATTACATCCTGACACGTATGTACGAGGATGGATGCCCATACGGAGAGGCGCTGGCAGAAGCCCAGAAAATGGGCGTTGCGGAGCCAGATCCTTCCCTGGATGTGGAAGGGAGGGACACGGCCAATAAAATCCTCCTGATCGCCAATGAAGTTTTTCAAGCCGGGCTATTCCTCAGAGACATCTCCGTGGAGGGGATAACCCGTGTCACTCCAGAGGATATCGAGAGAGCCAAAAAAGAGAGAAAAGTCATCAAGCTGATCGGAAAGGTGGAAAAGAAGAATGGAAAGATTGTAGCGTCCGTCTCCCCCATGGCCTTGCCTTTAGATCATCCGTTAGCCTGCGTTCGAGGTACGGAGAAAGCCATTTCTTACCTCACGGATACAATGGATAGGGTAACGGTCTCCGGGGGAAAGTCTAATCCCCAGGGGGCAGCAGCTGCGATTTTAAAGGACATCATCCAGATTTATAAGGGCTAAGAGCTTGAAACGCAAGAGATCAGTTAGGGAGATGGGGAGATAAGGGGATGGGGAGAAACGGGAAGAAACAAAGTTAAGGGTTTCAGAAGGTTGATTGGAGGGAATATTATGCAGAAAAAGAAGACCATCCAGGATTTTTTTGCGATGAAAGAGAAGGGAGAGTCGATTACTTTAATTACGAATTATGATTACCCCACCGCTACCTTTGCTGAGAAGGCCGGCATCGATATGATTCTGGTGGGGGATTCTCTGGGCATGTGCGTTTATGGCTACGAGGGAACGATGCCTGTCACCATGGAAATGATGATTGTGCATAGCGAGGCCGTTCGCCGGGGAGCTCCCAACACCTTTGTCATCGGGGATATGCCTTTCCTCTCTTACCAAACCAACGATGAAACGGCGGTGGAAAATGCCGGCCGGTTCTTCAAGGAAGCGAGGGTCGATGCTGTCAAGTTAGAGGGCGGTGTGCGGGTAGCCAGTCGCATTAAGGCTATTGTAGATGCTGGCATGCTGGTCATGGGCCATATTGGGCTTACTCCTCAGAGCTCCTCGCAACTGGGAGGTTTCAAGGCTCAGGGGCGTACCCTGGAGAGTGCCAAAGCCCAGGTTGAGGATGCCCTGGCAGTTCAGGAAGCGGGCGCAGCCATGATTCTCCTGGAGGCCATTCCCCCGGAGGTTGCCGGCTACATCCGCGACCTGCTCACCATCCCTGTTTTGAGCATCGGGGCTGGGCCGTATTGTGATGGACAACTTCTCATCGTCAGCGACATGCTCGGGGTCTTTGAAGCATTCACGCCCAAATTTGTGAAACGGTATGCAGAGATTGCTAAAATCAGCACGGAAGCCCTGACAGCTTACGTCAAGGATGTGAAGGCCAAAGCTTTCCCGGAGCGGAAGCACATCTATCCTATGATTCCCGAGGAGCTGGCCAAGTTTGAAGAATGGACCGCTTCCCAGAAGGTGGCTCGGGACAAAAAATAGGACAGAATTTTCAAAATGACAATAGATCGCCTTGGCGGAGCCGGTCTCCTTCTATTGGCACTTTTCGTGGCCTGGGAAGATCGCGTATTACCCCTGGGCACTCACAGCCGGCCAGGCCCTGGGTATTTGCCTTTGCTTCTCTCTTCCTTTCTGGCCGTGCTGGCAATAATCCTGATCCTGCGCGGCCGTCTCTCCGCAGCTTTTCGATCTGTCAAATGGCCGGAGGGGCGGCATGCCCTGGCAATTCTGGCCTGTTGTGGCTTCGCGACGCTGGCGCTCGAGAGATTGGGATACCGGATCACCATGCTTATTCTTTTGGCCTTCTTGTTCGGGGTGTTGGAGCGCCTCAAGTGGTGGGGAGTATTAGGCTTAAGCCTGGCTCTTTCCTTCGGTTCCTTTTGGGTTTTCGATACCCTGCTCAAAGTACTACTCCCGCGGGGAGGTTTTGGATTTTAATGGTCGAAACTTTGCAAAATTTACTTTTGGGGTTTTCGGCGGCCTTAACACCAGCGAATCTATTTTACGCCCTCATGGGATGTCTCATCGGCACGATGGTAGGCGTTCTTCCAGGAGTCGGGCCTTTGGCTGGGATCAGCTTGCTCCTGCCGACCACATTTGGTCTGAACCCCACAGCAGCCTTAATCCTCCTGGCCGGGGTTTATTATGGGGCGATGTATGGAGGCTCTACTACATCTATTCTGATGCGCATCCCCGGAGAGGCAGCCTCGGTAATGACCTGCATTGATGGGTATGCGATGGCTCAGAGGGGTAGGGCTGGTCCTGCTCTGGCCATAGCCGCTATTGGATCCTACATTGCCGGAACAATGAGTGTGGTGGGCCTCATGATTTTGGCTCCTCCCTTGGCCAAATTTGCTCTCGGCTTCGGTCCTCCAGAATATTCCACCCTGCTCATTTTGGGCCTCCTGGTGCTCGGGTATATGACCGGCGGATCGATGATCAAGAACCTAGCTATGATCATCCTGGGGCTACTCTTTGGCATGATCGGCATTGATCATTTTACTGGTTATTTTCGCTTCTCCTACGGTATTGTGGCCTTGGGCGATGGAATTGGGGTTGTGCCGGTGGCCGTGGGCCTCTTTGGCGTAGCCGAGATCCTGGCTAGCGCTGGGCAGCCTACCAGGCCGGAAGTATTGAAGCCTCATCTGCGAGACCTCATCCCATCGGGACAGGAATTCAGGGATTCAGCGGGGCCCATAGGACGGGGAACGATCCTGGGCTTCCTTATTGGCATCATTCCAGGCTCGGCTCACATTATCTCCACCTTCATCTCTTATGCGGTTGAGCGGAGAGTTTCCAAACACCCTGAGCGTTTTGGCAAGGGGGCAATTGAAGGGGTGGCTGGGCCGGAGTCTGCCAATAACGCGGCGAGTTGTGGGGCCCTGGTTCCAATGCTGGCTCTCGGAGTACCCACTGGCCCTATTCCGGCAGTGTTGCTGGCAGCCTTGATGGTCCATGGGATCAATCCCGGGCCCTTGTTCATCAAAGAGCAACCCGTGATCTTCTGGGGTTTAATTGCCAGTATGTATGTGGGGAACTTCGTTCTTCTCCTTTTAAACCTGCCGCTGGTGGGTATTTTTGTGAACTTTTTGCGGATCCCTTATAAAGTTCTCTATCCAACGATCTTGATGTTCTGCGTAGTGGGTGTCTATGCGGTTAATACCAGTGTCGTCGATATTGTGATCATGACTGTGATGGGTCTCCTGGGTTATGTTTTACGGAAATTCGATTTCGAGACTGCGCCCATCGTTTTAGGGGTTGTTCTGGCGCCAATCATCGAGATGAGTCTCCGCCAGTCGCTGGCCATGTCCGCCGGGAGTTATGCTATTTTCATCCAGCGTCCGATTTCCCTGGTCTTTTTAGTTGCGGCTCTGGTCATGATCTTTCTGGCTTTGAAACCCCTGATCCGGAAGGGTCTCGACTGGAGAGCGCGTTTGATAAAAGCAGAAAATGGTGATGCCTTATAATAAAAGATGGGATCGAGGTGGATGGAAATATTCCTTGATTTGGGTGAATGAAAGGAGATGCAAAAAATCAATTAAAGGAGGGAAGAATTATGAAAGTCTGTAAGGCGATTTTTTTCTTGACGGTAGCGCTGGGCGTAGGGATCGGGGGATTGATCCCGGGCATGGTAGCTGCTCAGGATTATCCTACACGGCCGGTCCAGATCATTGTTCCATTTCCCCCTGGCGGAGTGGCTGATCTTGTTGCCCGTCCGCTGGCAGCGGCTCTGGAAAAAATCTTAACGCAACCAATGGTCGTGGTAAATAAAAGCGGTGCTGGCGGGGCTGTGGGAATGCAGGCCGCGGCTGTGAGCAAACCCGATGGGTATACGCTGATGGTGGCCCTTTCGAGCATTTCGGTCATGCCAGAGGTCGACATCCTCTTTGGCCGTCCCCTGACCTACAAGCGGGAAGACTTTGCCCCCATTGCCCTGCTGACTGCCGATCCCACTATTTTCGCGGTGAAAAAAGATGCGCCCTGGAAGAGCGTGGCCGATTTCGTGGCTGATGCGAAGCGCCGGCCAAATGAAATTAAATACAGCTCTTCCGGAGTCTATGGCACCATGCACGTGGCCATGGAACTTTTCACTCACGCCGCCGGGATCAAACTCAGACATATCCCGACTGCCGGGGGAGCGCCGGCCATGACGGCTGTCCTGGGTGGTCACGTGGATACGCTATCCGTCGGGCCGAACGTGGCCATGCCCCACATTAAGGCAGGAGTGGCCCGGGTCCTGGCCTGCTGGGGAGAAAAAAGACTGGTGGCTTTACCAGATGTGCCCACTTTGAAAGAGCTGGGATATGATGCAGAGTTCTACATCTGGTCCGGTTTTTTCGCACCCAAAGCTACCCCTCCAGCGGCAATCAAGGTTCTGCGGGAGGCAACTCGCAAAGCCGTCGATGCTCCAGAATTCAAATCAGCTATGGAGAAAATGGAGACACCCATCGCCTACCTGGATGCCTATGAATTTCAAAAATTTTGGGATAAAGATGCCCAGAGGTTGATCAAAGGCATCCGTAACATAGGGAAAGTTCAGTAAGAGCGAATCCTGGCTATCCAAGAGGAGGAACTATGCAGCGCATCGGTTTTATCGGACTTGGCCTGATGGGTCAACCAATGACCCGGCGTCTCTTGGAAGCGGGATATCCTTTGATGGTCTGGAATCGGACAGCGGAAAAAGCGAAAAACCTACTAATAGCAGGGGCAACCTGGGGAGCATCCCCCAAAGCCTTGGCCCAGGCCTCCGACGTCGTGATTACTATGGTCACTGACTCGGCCGCATCGGAAGAAGTCTCCTGCGGGCCCGGAGGCGTTCTGGAAAGCGCCCACCCGGGCCTGATCTTAATCGACATGAGCAGCATTGCTCCCGAGATGTCCAGGTCTATCGCCGAGCGGGCAAAATCCTCAGGGGTGCCCATGCTGGATGCTCCCGTAACCGGAAATCCTAAAGTGGCCTCAGAGGGCAGACTTGGAATTATGGTGGGGGGTCCC
>JACRCA010000306.1 GCA_016234425.1 Deltaproteobacteria bacterium
GCTCCGATGGGTCTTCCGAACTGGACCCTTTTCTTGGCATAGTCCAGGGCAGTCTCAAAAGCCGCGCGGGCCAGGCCCACGCCCACGGTCGCAATATTTACCCGACCTTCGTCCAGGGCCTCCATGGCAAACTTGAACCCTTCGCCCTCGTTACCCAGACGGTTTTCTCGGGGAACGACCACGTTCTCCAGAATGACTTCAGCCACGTTTAATACCCGCTGGCCCATCTTGTCCTCGACTTTACCGATGGAAAGACCCGGGGATTCCCGGGGAACGACAAAAGCACAAATCCCTTTCGTTCCTTTGGTGGGATCGATGGTGGCAAAGATCGTATAAAAAGCCGCATAACTGGCGTTGGTGATGAAACACTTTTGTCCGTTCAGCACATAATGATCCCCTTCGAGTTTGACCTGAGTCTTAAGGCTCCCGGCGTCCGACCCTGCTTCCCTTTCGGTCAAACCGAAAGAGGCGGTTTTGCCCGATTGATTCAGCGGGATCAAGAATCTCTGTTTCTGCTCATGGGAGCCACCCGCAAGAATGGGACCGCAGGCCAGGGAGTTAATGCCGATCATCCCAGATATGGCTACGCAGGCCACGTTGAGCTCTTCAGTCATCAGGGCGGCGTTGACCAGGCCCAGTCCGTGCCCGGCATACTCTTTAGGGCAAGTTAGGTTCATCAGGCCTGCACCATGAGCTTTCTTTATGATGTCCCCAGGAAAGGCCGGCTCTCTGTCGTATTGCAAAGCAACGGGAACGATCTCCTTCTGAGCAAAATCCCGGGCCAATTTCTGCAACGCTTTTTGTTCATCGCTCAGACTGAAATCAATCATCTGGGTTTTCCTCCTTCGATATTTTTTATAACCCCTTTTATCAGAAATCTTTTGAACTGTCCAGCAGGATCGTTACCGGGCCGAAATTGACCAACTCCACCTCCATTAAAGCCTGAAAAGTGCCTGAGGAAACATGCAATCCCCGGCTCTTTGCCCCGGTGATAAAGTAATCGTAAAGGGCCTTGGCTTCGGATGGGGAGCTGGCATCAGTGAAAGAGGGCCTGCGCCCCTTCCGGCAGTCGGCATAAAGGGTAAATTGGGAGATGACCATCAATTCTCCACTGACATCCAGCAACGAAAGGTTCATCTTCCCCTCGGCATCCTCGAAGATGCGCAGGTGAATCACCTTTTCCAGGAGGCTGTCGGCCTCTTTATTCGAATCTCCCCGGCCAACTCCCAGAAGCAGAAGTAGGCCTTTTCCGATTTCGCCAATAACCTGACCTGCAACTCGAACTTGTGCCCGGCTCACTCTCTGGATCACGGCCCTCATTTTTTTCTCCCATTCTCCAGTTCTTTAGAGGTCAATGTGGCCACTTTTCGGTACCTGGGGTTCGCAGGGTCCTGAAGCCAGCGGATGACTGGGTCGGTTGCTTCTTTAAATTCATCCATTTGCTCTGGCCTTAAAGAAGCGGCCCGGGGGGGAATTTCCCGTAAGGGATTGCGAAAGGCGTTATTTTTCAAAAGGCGAAAATCCAAGTGCGGGCCAGTGGAAAGTCCCGTAGAACCGACGTAGCCGATGACCTGTTTTTGCCGAACGGCCTTCCCCTTCTTGATCCCGGGAGCAAATTGGCTTAAGTGGCCGTACATTGACTTGTAACCCTTGGCATGCTTGATAATGATCTGCTTGCCGTATCCCTCGTTCTCTCCGCAAAAGGTAATCGTTCCATCCGCCACTGCCCAGACTGGGCTGCCAACAGGGGCCGCGTAATCAACTCCCAGGTGGGGACGATGGACACCCAGGATGGGATGGCGGCGGGACTTCGAATACCGGGAAGAAACCCGGGTAAATTTGAGCGGGGACCGTAGGAGATCCTTGCGCAGGGAATGGCCCTGCGGGGTGAAATAATCCCCCCGACCTCCGGGGATCTGGAAGTAAATTGCCTGCATCAGTCGTGAGGCGCTTTGGTATTCGGCGTACAGGATTCGACCGTATTTGACGAAGTTGGGTCCCACGTAATATCTCTCCACCACCATTTGGAAACGATCTCCTGCCTGCGATTCAGTGTTGAAGTCAATCTCCCAGGAAAAGATATCGGCAAAGTCGAGGACCAGCTGGTCCAGCTCTCCCAGGGCATCCATCGCTTCAAAAAGGCTGGAGGTGATCTCTCCCGAAACGCGGGCCCAGTACTTATCGACGGCGACCTCCTCTTTCGCGGCCACCCATTTGCCGTCTGGAGTGAGCGCCAGGTGATAGATGTCGATAGGGCTGGTCTGGAACGTAAATTCCCTGAATTTCCCCTCGGGAGTTAAACGGACCTCGAAGGAATCGCCGGGTTTTACTTTGCGCAGGTTGACCATTGGCTTCAGATGGCTGCAGATATTTTGCCCTAAATCTGCCGGGATGTTCTGAGCGCAGAGGGCTGAAAAGAGAGTATCTCTCTTGGCGATGCGGCCGGAAAGCACCCGATCCTTGGGAGGAGGGGGGGCCTGCACCATTTTGACTGGCTGAGGTTTTTCAGGGGAAGAAGGAAAGAAAAAAATGGCCAGGATCAGGCCGATCCCCAGCAAGCTGGCCACTAAAAATAGGAGACGGCGTTTTTTCTTGGACGAAGAAATATCCCTCAGGAAATCACCTCCACTCACGGGTCATGCCATCCCCCCTCTTTCCTCCCTTCCCGATCCGGGCCGGGTGATGGGGGAGAGAAGAGTGAGACATCCGCGCCTGCTCTGAATATATATTCTGCCAAGAGGTCTTTTCAACAAAAAACTGATTAGCGCAGCGAAGTATAGAGCATGGCCCCGGAGAGGAAGATCAGCACGATGATGGTGAGGTAGGAAATGAGGTTTAGAACCCACCCGTTGGTGTAATTCCCCATGATCCTGCGGTCGTTCACCAGGATGATCATGAAGATGAGAACAAACGGGAGGAGCGCCCCGTTGATCACTTGGGAGTAAAACATGATGGAAATCAGGGGAACATCCGGGAAGAGGATGACGGCCATTCCCAGAAAAATCATCAGGGAGTACAGGCCGTAGAACTGCGGGGCCTCGCCAAACTTGCGGTTGAGGCTGGACTCCCAGCCAAAGGCCTCACAAATCGTATAGGCCGTGGAGAGCGGCAGGATGGAGGCGGCAAACAAAGAGGCGTTGAGCAGGCCGAAGGCAAACAGCCAGGTGCAATATTTGCCCGCCAGGGGTTGCAGGGCCAAGGCTGCTTCCTCGGCTGTCTCGATCCTTATGCCGGCCTTAAAAATCGTCACGGCACAGAGCAGGATGATGAAGAAAGCCACGACGTTTACGATGACTGAACCGAAGATTACATCCATGCGGGCATATTGGTAGTCCTCGGCTTTCAAGCCCTTATCCACCACAGAAGATTGCAGGTAGAATTGCATCCAGGGAGCGATGGTTGTTCCCACCACCCCGACAGCCATGGTCAGGAATTCAGGTTCGAAACGTAGAATGGGGGTGAAAAATTGGGTACGGATTTCCCCCCAGTCGGGTTTGGCCATAAATCCTGAGATGATGTAAGAGACATAGAAAAGACAGGCCACCAGAAAGACCTTTTCCACGGACTTATAGCTTCCCTTGACCACCAGCCACCAGACAAAGAAGGCACTCACGGGGACAGAGAGGTATTTACTGACCCCGAAGATCTCCAGGCTGGCAGCCACCCCGGCAAACTCGGAGATGGTGTTTCCCAAGTTGGTGAAGAAAAGGGCGATCATCAGGTAGAAAGTAGCCTTGGCGCCAAAACGCTCGCGGATGAGGTCGGAGAGGCCTTTGCCCGAGACCACTCCCATGCGGGCACACATCTCCTGGATAATAATCAAGGCTACCGTGATGGGAATCAGAGTCCACAGGAGGGTCAGGCCAAATTCAGAGCCGGCCAGAGAATAGGTCGTGATGCCACCGGCATCATTGTCCACGTTGGAGGTGATGATCCCCGGGCCGATGAGGGCAAAGAAAATCCCCAGGGTCTTCCAGGCCCCTTTCCGGGAGGATTTTTCCGAATTAGGCGGGAGAGTTGGCCCGCTACGATTTTCGGGCAAGGTCGTTTATCCCCTTCTTCCATCTCGATCATTTCCCCAATTGGGGGGCCACCACTTCGAGGAGGTTTTTAAATGGGATTACTCCCTTAATCCGGTTGGTTTCATCGGTCACCGGGATAGCCTTGAAGCCATACTTGGCAAAGCGCTCGGCAATTTCTTCTTTTTCTTCCTCGAGGCTTACGCTGATGACGCGGGAATCCATCAAGTCGGAGAGGCAAGCCTGGGGATTGGCCATCAAGAGCCCCCGCAGGCTGGTTACTCCGCACAGGTGCCCCTCTTCATCCGTCACATAAAGGTAGTAGATCAAATCCAGGGTTTCCGCTTGCTGACGGAGCAGGTCCAAAGCCTCCTGGACGGTCGCCTGAGGCCCGAGGGTGAGGAAAGAAGTAGTCATCAGTCCTCCAGCTTTTTCTTCAGGATGGACCAGGAGTTCCTTGACGTCTTCGGCTACCTCTTTTTCCATCTCTTTGAGGATGCCCTCGGCCTTATCCTTGGGGAGGTCTCCCAAGAGGTCAGCTGCCTCACTGGGGGACATCTCTTCAATGATGTCGGAAGCCCGGGCAGGGTTCAAATTTTCAATCAGGCGGACCTGAATTTTTGGGTCTGTTTCCTCCAGCGTTTCGGCCGCAGTCTCTACATCCAGGGACTGAAAAACCTCCGAACGCTTGTGAATATCCAGGTCTTCGATGATGTCTGCTAAATCTGCCGGATGGAGCTGGGCCAGGCGGGTTTGGGTGATCTTCAGGCGCAGGAGGTCGGGGGAGGAAAGAGGCTGTACATACCGCCAGGGGATTAGATGGTCAGAAAGTTGATAGTCGAGGAAGAACTGCAAAAATTTGTCCGTGGCTTTTTCCAATCCTACCCGCCGCATGAGACCGCGCAGGCCTACGTCCACGTGCACCAAGCGGAGGCTGTAATTGACTTTCAGGAGGTGCAGGTCATTCACCCGCAGGATTTTGGCTCCATGGGTATCGACAATCTGCTTGTCCAGCAGGGAGTCTTTGAGCAAAAGCTCCCCTTCGTTCATGATGGGTTCCCCCTGCTTTTGTGGCGTCAGCGGATAGACCACCAGTTTATCTCCCACCTCTTTGACTTTCTGCCAGGGGAAGCGGGAAGAGGCCTGGCCCCCGCTCGGCAAGAAAAGAACTCCCGTGACTGGAGGGTATAACTCGCCGATGGTGACCACCAAGTCAGAGACTCGTCCCCAGGCACGTCCTTCTGGATCAATAATTTTCTTCCCCAGGATCTGACTTAAAAACAAAAAAACCTGAGGGCTGGAATTCACCACCATCCTTGCTACCTCCAGGCTAATTTTTTTATACCACTCTTAAGGATATTTGAAAAGCCTTTTCTCCTTGTCGGATGGAAAAAAAGGAGGTTTTGGTTTATACTCCAATTTTAAGGGCAAAGATTTCAGAGCCTTAAGAAGGGGTTTCGACTTCCAACTTAGAGGATCCGCGAGAGGCTGATCGGATAATGAAGGAGAACCCGACGGAAGATCGGGCAACGGGTAAATCCCCCGTGATTCCCCCATCTGGGCCGCTCGAATTGCGTAGAGATGTGACGGTTTGGGGCTCCTATATGTGGGGTTTTGCTGACGTGGGGGCTGATACTTACGTGGCTTTGGGCCTGGTGATGGCCTATGCCCAGGGGGCGACGGGCCTGGCTTTTGCCTTGGCGGGTTTAGTTTATATCATGATCGGCCTGGCCTATACAGAGTTGGCTTCGGCCTATCCTGTCGCTGGAGGGGGACCTTATTTTGCCCTGCGGGGACTGGGAGATTTTTGGGGATTCGTGGCGGGATCAGCCCTCCTTCTGGACTATACGATTGACATCGCCCTTTTCGCTACAGCTTCTGCGGGTTACCTGAACTTTTTTCTGCCTGTTCTCTTTGGGTTCGGCATCGAACGATTTTTAATGGACATTGGTCCTTTTACCAAAGTGAATCCAGTCTGGTGCCTGGAGACGTTAATCCTCATTGCCATTCTCATCTGGCTGAATATTCGCGGGGTGAGAGAGTCCTCTCTTTTGAATGAGATCATCGGGGTGGTGGTCATTCTGACCGAATCGAGCCTGATCATTCTGGGATTTCTTTTCGCCTGGAAACCTGAATTGCTGGTCCACCAATGGCAGAATCAATTTCCTTCCCTCAATGACTTCATGTACGGCTCTTCGCTCGCCATTATCTCTTTCGTTGGCCTGGAGTCTATATCCCAGGCCGCTCAGGAGACGCGCCGGCCAGCCACCATTGTTCCTCGAACTTCCCTCTCTCTCATCTTCACGGTCTTTATATTCGCAGTTTCCTTCTCTGTTCTGGGGCTCGGGGTTTTGCCCTGGCAAGATTTTAAGACCCATATGGACAATCCTGTGGCCATCCTGGCCAAGGCAATTCCTTACGTAGGTTTGGTGGCTGGGCCTTTTGCCGCTCTTTTAGGGGCGCTGATCC
>JACRCA010000299.1 GCA_016234425.1 Deltaproteobacteria bacterium
CGATCCAGTTGTTCCGTCCGTTTCTGACGGTATCCGTCTGCTTCGCGGGTATGATACCCGTAGAATATGCCCGAGCTTTCTTTTTTGCGAACGTAGCGGTATTCCAGTCCCTCGCCTATCCCTTTACCTGTGGCCAAGTCGAGGTAGAAGGTGGCATCCATATTTTTAGAGATGGCCCAGAAATAAGCATTGCCGAGTTCAAAGCCGCTGGCATTGGAATAACCCACCCGGGGGATCAGGAAACCCGACTGGCGTCGGGTTTTAACAGGAAAGATTAAATAGGGAGAATAGAGCAAAGGGATCTTTTTCACCTGGAAGGTGGCCCCTCGCACGGAAGCATATTCTTCCAGCGTCACGAATGTTTCTTCCCCCGTAAAGCGCCAGGCCGGCCAGTCCCCATCGCAGGTTGTGAAGCTTCCCCCTCTGATCCGGTAAGTATCTTCTCCTACGCGCTCGATTTCTTCCCCCCGCAGGTAATAGTGCTGCTTCTTCAGGAAAAGGGTTCCTTGCAATACAACCCCCAGGCTCGTGTCCAGGTCGATTTTCATCCGCTCGCTGCTGAGGAAATCCTCCCCTTGTACCAGGACCACATTCCCCGTGGCCTCCGCCTCATTCGTTCTGGCATTCAGATAAACGCGGTCGGCGGTAAGTTTCCGATCGCCCTGCCAGATCTCCACGTTGCCTTCTGCTACGTACAGGTTTTCAGCTCTATCGTAAGAGATGCGGTCTGCTCGCAGGCGAATGGGTTCGCTGAGGCCTTCGAACTTAAAGGGAGGAGAAACCTGAGAAAGAGCTCCCCGAGAAATGGAGAATAACAGGGAAAAAAGAATGGAAGAGATCAGAATCAAGTGGCGCCAGCGAATCATCACCCTTTCTCAAGTCCGAAGATAAGATGCGTGGGGAATATCAGGCAAGGATCACCCCCCTGCTGGCCAAAAAAGCCCGAGCTTCGCCCACGGTGAAGAGAGATCCGGATACAAGAATCAAGTCCTCATCTCCGGCTTCGTGCAAAGCGTATTCCATCGCCTGCCCCACATCGGCAATCTCAGCGGTGGGTTTCGCAAAAGAGGAAGCCTGAGTGCGTAAGAGGTCCAGGGGCGCGGCCCGATCCATCCGGGGGCGGGTAAGAATCAATCGGTCGGCCAGAGGAACCAAGTTGGCCATCATCTTGGGGATTTCTTTATCGGCCATGATCCCCAGCACCAGGATCAACCGACGGCGGGGAAATCCCTTGTGCAAGGCTTTCCTTACTATGCGAGTGGCCTCTGGATTGTGGGCCCCGTCCAGGAGAATTCGGGGGTGTTCCCCGATCAACTCCAGTCGGCCTGGCCACTTCACTTCAGCTAACCCCTTCCGCAAATGCCTTTCTTCGACAGGAAAACCCGCTTCCATCAAAACTTCCACTGCGGCCAAGGCTAAGGAGGCGTTGACCACTTGATGGCTCCCGGCCAGTCCCAGGAAAAGTTCAGACCACTGGTGAGACCGACCCTTAAAATGCATCACCTGGGGTTTCGGTTCCTTTGCCGAAAAGTCTATCTGCCAGGCATAAAAGGGAGAGTTAAGTTCCTGGCACCTCTGCCGGAAAAGAGAAAGCACTCGGGGCTGACGCGCTGAGGTGAGGAGAGGCCTCCTGGGTTTAATGATCCCTGCTTTCTCCCTGGCGATCTGAATCAATGTCTTCCCCAAATATTGTTGATGCTCCAAGGAAATGGAGGTAATCAGGGAAAGGAGGGGGTCGATTACGTTCGTGGCATCCAGTCTGCCCCCCATTCCTGCCTCCAGCACGGCCACGTCCACTTCTTCCTGCCGGAAGTGGAGGAAGGCCATAGCCGTAGTAAATTCGAAGAAAGTGATCGTGGCTTTTTGCGGGTCAAAATTCTTGGGAAGCAAGTGGGGGTCGGAAGGCGTCCAGAGTTCCCCCTCTTTGGTCATCTTCGCGACCATTTCCCGGATTTGTTCCGTAAAGCGGACCACTTTTTCCGTCAGGATAGGAATTCCATTGACTTGGATTCTTTCGCTGAAGTCTACCAGATGGGGAGAAGTATAGAGACCGACTCGGTAGCCGGCTTGGCGAAGCATAGAGGTTAAAAAAGCGGCGGCCGAACCTTTCCCGTTGGACCCGGCGATATGCACCGCTGGCAGCCCCACATGGGGGTCGCCCAAATGCTTGAGCAGGGCGGTAATATTGGCCAAGCCAAGTTTGATCCCAAAGCGTTGCAGTCCGAAAAGATAGGCCAGGGTCTCTCGGTAGTCCCTTTTTTCGGCTTTTTCCTCTTTCACGTTTTGCTTTTCGCTCTCCTGCTTCCTTTGCTCCCAATTTCCGAAGCCGATCTTCTTCGGGCGATCGATCCCCCTGGGCTGCTCATCCCTGCTCTAAAATCTGTAACGCTCCCCTTGGCGCAAGAAAGAGATTTGAAACTGGCCGATACTGCGCACCTCTTTTCTGAGTAGACCCAGATACTGGGGCTTCATATGAGTGAGCAGGATGGGGATATCCTTGCGATTCAACTTCTTCAACTCCCGCTTCAGCAATATCGGAGTCATATGGCCGCTGCTCTCGGCCATGGCCCTCAGGCGATTGGGAAAGGAGCTCTCCACTATCACTGCTTTCAAACCCCTAAGCTTATTGGCCTCTTCCCAGATTCGTTCCGTGGGCCCAGTGTCGCCGGTATAAAGGATGGCGCTACGTCCTTGGCGAATGATATAGCCCACAGCTGGGACTGTGTGATTCACTGGAATGGCCCGGATAGTGAAATCCTGAACTGAAAAATCTGCTCCCGGCTCAATGGACGTGAATTTGAGCACGGGGGACTCCGCCGTGGGCAGAACCGTGAAATCTGGCCACAGGGCGCCGTTAAAAAGATGAAACTTAATTCCTTCGATCACCCAGCCTGTGCTGATGATGTTAACCGGCTCGTGAAAGCCCTCAGCCACCAAATTGGCCACCAGAAAGGGAATATCCTTGATGTGGTCCAAATGAGTGTGGGTGACGAGGATGCTGGAAATCCGGCGTTGTTCGGAAAGGCGGAGCACAGAAGTCACGGACCCCGCGTCCAAAAGCAATTTTCCATCTACGGCGAAGCTACAAACTCTGTATCCGGGAAGCTCTCCCCCGTAACAACCGAGGATTCTGATCTCCATAAAAGTTTTTCCCCTCCAGGCTCTCTTTTCATCTCATCCCTGCCTCCGATAGGCTTAATGAGAATCGCGATCAACCACCCGTAAAAATTTTTTTCTTTCATATCACAGCTTGTGGGGGTTATCAACCTCAATTTCCCTTGATGCTCCCCAGATGGAAGGCTTACTTTGTGCAAAGGATATAAATGTTTAACTAAAATTGTGGTTGGATCTTATGGCCAGGGGAGAAGGCCCAAGGGGAAAGCCATGTGTAGAAACATCGCCCATGGCCTTGGAGAGGGGGGGATGGAAATTTCAATTTAAATGCTCACCCACCGGAATTTTTCTTCCTCCGGCAGGACTCCTTCCTAAATGCCGATCCAGGAGGTATAAGGCCTCTTCTACTCGGAAGGTTGGTTCTGGAATGTCCCATCCTTCAGCTCGAAGATCGTGACACAGCCGAAAAACAGAAGGGACCAGAAAAGGAAATTTTCCAACCTGGAGCAAGGAGGGAAAGACCTGGCTGGGCGGGCCAGTAGTAAAGACTCTTCCTTCTTCCAGGACGATCAACCGATCCACAAAGTCGAGGAAATCTTCGATCGCATGCGAGACAATGACCAGAGTCTTCCCGGAATGACGCAGCTGGCCAATCTCCCTTAAGATCTCCTGTTTGCCTGGCCCATCCAACCCCACGGTGGGCTCATCGAGGATGAGGATATGAGGCTCTTGAACCAAAACTCCGGCCAGGGCTACC
>JACRCA010000303.1 GCA_016234425.1 Deltaproteobacteria bacterium
TTGGCGAATTTACCGGGCACGGCCACCCAGGTAAATTCCATGACCTGAGGAAGGACAACCGCATTGGCTAGACCGTGAGGAATATGAAAATAGGCTCCCAGCGGGCGGGCCATCCCATGGGCCAGGGCAGTTCCCGAATTCGCAAAGGTGAAGCCGGCCAGCAACTGGCCGAGCATCATGTTACTGCGCGCCTCCACATCTTTCCCATTGGCCCAGGCCTGTCTTAAATTATGACTGATCAACTCAATGGCGGGGAGGGCCATGTAATGAAGGAGGGGTGGAGGGCCGTATCCCAGGTTCGCTTCCCGTAAGCTGATGTATCCTTCTATGGCGTGCGTCAGAGCATCCATTCCCGAGGAAATGGTAATGCTCGGGGGCATGGAAACGGTCAATAAAGGGTCTTCAAAAGCTTCGTCGGGAACGATCTTTGAGCTCCAGACGATAAACTTGACATTCCGCTGTTTATCCCTGATCACTGCGCCCCTGCTCACCTCCGAGCCGGTTCCGGCAGTGGTCGGGAGAGCCATCAAGGGAGCCTTTCCCTTCTCCACCTTTTCCCGCCCTTCATAGTCTTGGATTCGGCCTCCGTTAGTGGCCAGCACGGCGATGGATTTGGCGGCATCGAGGCAACTCCCACCTCCCAGGCCCACTACCAGGTCGCAGCCACCTTCTCGGTAAACTCGAAATCCCTCTTCAACGTGTTCGGTGGTCGGTTCGGTAACTACCCCATCGTAGAGGATCGGCTCGATCCCGGCCTTGGATAATGACCTCGAAATGAGTTCGATAATTCCCAAGGGCTGGAAACCTCGATCGGTCACGAGCAAAGCCCTTTGGGCCCCGTACTCCCGTGCTCTTCCCCCCACTTGCTCCGCACACCCCAGGCCAAAGGTGATATTTCGGGGAGCACAGAATTGATAAGCTCTGAGGAAATTCATCACCTACCCCTTTCGTCGCCGAAAAAAAATCCGGCAGCCATGCGCTCCAACTTAATGCTTTACCGTTTTGTCCCCTCTTCCCCTGCCATTGTTTGGGGAGAGGGTTTGTTCCCAATCTATCCGCAGAAGTCTTTCAACATTTCGTAGAGAACCCGCGTGCCGAAGAGTAAGCTCTCTGCGGAGATACGCTCGTCGTGACCGTGAACCCGGCTTAGATACTCGGAAAGGTTATCCATGGGGGCCATGGGCTGGAAGCCATAGGCGGCCGTTCCCTTAGATCGGAAGAACCTGGAATCGGTCGCCCCGCTAAGCATGGCAGGAATCATTTTGGCTTTTGGGTCCAGACGCTTGAGCGTATTTTCTAAAATCCGGTAAAAGGCATTGTCGGTGGGAGATTCAGATGCCGCCGACGTTTGCAATATCTCAACTTCATAATCTTTTATGCCAAACAGCAGATTCCTCACCTCAGCCTTGATCATCTCGGGTTCCACACCCGGAAGGATGCGACAGTCTACCTGGCAGGAGCACTCGCTGGGGATGACATTCGTCTTCTGTCCTCCTTGGACCACCGTGGGTACGAAAGTATTTCTCAGGATGGCCCCCACCATCCCTCTTAACCCGGGGTCAGGAATCCGTTTCTCCACCGATTTTGAGAAAAAAGGGTACAAAAGCTGCTTCATCAAGAAGGAACGGGGAAAGTTTTGCTCCTCAGCGATACCTTTAATAAAATTCTCCGTGGTCAGGGTGCGGCGGAGAGGGGAACGGTAGGAAGAAATTCTCTCGATGGCTCTGGCCATTTTTTCGATACAGTTATCATCATGAGGAACAGAGCCGTGGCCGGGCTTTCCGCGAAAAGTCAGCTTCAGCCAGCAAATCCCCTTCTCGGCAGTCTGGCAGGTGTAGACATTTCGTTTTCCTATGATCATGCCCACGCCTCCTCCTTCGTTGATCACGTACTCCGCTTTCATCATCTCGGGATGATTTTGGAAGAGCCAGCCCACGCCCCATTTCCCTCCAGTTTCTTCATCAGCCGCGGCCATGTAAAGGATGTCCCGCTTGGGACGAAAACCTTCCCGCTTTAGCAACAAAAAAGCAACGAGCTCAATCACTCCCAGCGACTTGCAGTCCTGGGCTCCCCGCCCCCAGATTTCCCGGTTGACCACCAACCCAGAATAAGGCGGGTGCATCCATTTTTCCGCCTCTGCTGGCACTACATCGATGTGGTGCAAAAGAATCAAGGGGGAGAGGCCATCCGTTCCCTTCATGGGACAGATCAAATTTCCTCGATCGGGCTGGGATTCCAAAACAATGGTGGGAAATCCCTCTCTTTCCAAAATACCTTGAAGGTAGCGGACCCCGGCCATCTCTTTTCCGGGAGGATTGGTGGTATCGACTTTGATATAATCGCTAAGAATCTGGGCGGCCTCCTCCCTGACCTTGTCCCAATCAAGACCCATCGGAATCTCCTTCAAACAATTCACCGCAGAGCGCGCTGAGAACGGCGCCCTCGGCGTTCTCTGCGGTGAAAATTTTTATTTGCGCATTTTCATGGCTTCTTGGTAAACTTCTTGAATTGGAACCCCTTTTTCCAGGGCAATCCGTTTGCAATCATCATATTCCGGCTGGAAACGCAGCTCCCCGGAGATTTTTACTCGCACCCTTCCGTATTTCGTTTCTACCTCCTGTATTTCCCGCGCAAGTTTTTTCCGGCCCACAATATATCTGCGCACCCCTAAGGTGGTCGATTCGCGCAGGATCAATTCTGAGAGGGCGTCGGCCTGGTGCTCTTCGGCGATCACCCGCAATAGTGTCCCGGGCCGGTTCTTCTTCATCAGGAGGGGGCTCAGGGAGACATCCAGAGCTCCGAGTCCAAAGAGGCGGTCCATCAGATAATCATAGAACTCCGGGTTCATGTCGTCGATGTTTGCTTCCAGCACGGCAACCTGGTCGGCATGGTCGGCTCCGACAGGTTCCCCTAATACCAGACGAAGAAGGTTGGGTCGGTCGGCGAATTCATCCTTGCCCATCCCATAGCCGACCTGGCCGATTTTCATGGCTGGGAAAGGGTTTACTCCCGAAGTCAGGGTAGTTACAATCGCCGCTCCCGTTGGGGTTACCAGCTCTCCTTCCACATTCACGTCTCTTACCGGATATCCTTTCAGGATCTCCAGGGTAGCTGGCGCTGGAAGCGGAAGGCGGCCGTGCGTACACTGGACAAATCCTCTGCCCATAGGAAGCTCCGAAGAAAGAATCCGCAGGGGCTTAAAATATTCTATGCCGATGGCCGTTCCCACGATGTCCACGATGGAATCCACTGCCCCCACCTCGTGAAAACGGACCTCCTCCACTTTTTGGCGGTGGATCTTCGCTTCTGCCTCAGCCAGGCGTTGAAAAATGGCCAGGCTCATATCCTTTACGCCCTGTTCCAGAGAGCTGGCCTCAATCATCTCCCGGATGTCAGAGAAATACCGGGGCGGTTCCTTTTGCGGTCCCACCTTGACTTTTAATCCCAAGGCCGCGATGCCGCCGCGGCTCCCCGGAAAAATCTCCAGAGAATAATTCTGCAAACTTAGCTTGGCGAGTTCTTGCCTTAGCTTCTCCTGAGGAAGTCCCAAGTCTAACAGGGCAGCCAAGGTCATATCGCCGCTGACCCCTGAAAAACAATCGAAATAGAGAATTCGCATATCTCCCCTGTTAAAAACAGTGTCAGTGTCAGTTATTAATACAAACGCATTAATTTCTTTACATGTCATTGCGAGCCCGGAGGGCGTGGCAATCTCGTTTTTTCCTGGGATTGCTTCGTCGCTCTGCTCCTCGCAATGACAATTTATTTAATGCGTTTGTATTAGATTATTTTTACTGTCACTCACACTGACACTATTCACTTTAAATTCGGTTAATCAAACTCGCCACGTGGGCAGCCCCATATCCATTATCGATGTTTACCACTGAGAGCCCCGAGGCGCAGGAATTGAGCATGGCCAGAAGGGCGGTAATACCCCCGAAGTGAGACCCATATCCGACGCTGGTGGGGACCGCGATCACCGGTCTGTCCACCAATCCCCCTACTACGCTGGGCAACGCTCCCTCCATGCCAGCAACCACGATGAGCACATGAGCAGACATCAACTTATCTTTCTGGCTCATCAGACGGTGGATCCCGGCAACGCCCACGTCGTATATATGATCAACCCGATTGCCCATCATTCCAGCTGTGACCATGGCCTCTTCAGCCACAGGAATATCCGAAGTTCCTGCGCAGACCACCAAAATCGTCCCTTTCCCAACAATCTTAATGGGATGATTCACGAGGGTTAACGTCCGCGATTGAGGGTAATACTGGGCCCGGGGCAAAGCTCGCTTAATTGGTGCCACCTTTGCTCGGTCCAGCCGGGTGACTAAAATATTATTCTTTTTTGCTTGCATTTTCCTCATGATGGAGATCACCTGGGCAGCTGTCTTTCCCTCACCGAAAATAGTTTCCGGAGCCCCCCGCCGCAAGGGTCGGTGGTGATCGATGGTGGCGCAGCCAATTTCTTCAAAAGGAAGGGTCTTCAATTCTTGCAGAGCCCTCTCCACGTTTATTTTGCCGCTTTGCACCTTCACCAAAAGTTTTCTCAAGTGATCAACGTTCATTTTTCAACTCCCATTCCAAAGGATCTACTCTTTCAATGTCACCAAGACTTCTGAGATAGAACGCTCGTCTGCTTTCTGTACTTCAAATAGCATTCCTTTAAACCGGAAGCTTTCCCGAGAAAGAGGGACACGTCCCAAGCGCTCCAAAATAAACCCTCCCAGAGTTTCGTAGCCTCCTTTGGGTAGACCGAGCTTCAGAATTTCATTGATATGATCGATTTCCATTCGGGCTTTGATTAAAAACTTTCTCGGGCCCACTTTTTTGTAGAGGGGTTGACCGATGTCGTATTCATCCTCAATTTCCCCAACAACCTCCTCCAGAATATCTTCCACCGTTACAATCCCCACTGCTCCCCCATACTCATCGACCACCGCTGCCATGGCCTCCTGGTTTTGCTGAAGCTCCACCAGAAGCTCGTCCACAGGTTTGGTCTCGGGGAAAAAGGATATCGGGCGGACGAATGGCTGGACGGTCTGGTCCTTCTCTTGAGCCAAGAGAAGATCGAAACTGTGCAGGACGCCGATGATGTTGTCCACCCGCTCCCGGAAAACAGGGTAACGGGAATAATGCTCCTGCCGGGCCAGAGCAATGGCTTCTTCTACTGTGGAGTTCTCTTCCAGGGCCACCACCTCCACTAAGGGAATCATCGCCTCTTTGATCTTGGTCTCGGAAAAGCGAAAAATACGATGGATCATGTCTTTTTCCATGGGCTTCATATCGCTCGGTTCTCCCTCGGTCCGGAGCAGGAATTGCAGCTCTTCGCGGGTCACGAAGGGAACTCGATCTTCTCTGTCCCTTAGAAGGCGCATGATCGACTGGGCCGATTTGGACATAAACCACACGAAAGGGTATAACAAAAAGGATATAACCCATATGGCCGGGGCAATCTTCTGCACCCACCGGTCAGCTCTCTGCTGAAAGAGGGATTTCGGTAATATTTCCCCGAATATTAAAATCAGAGGGCTGAGGAGCAAGAAGGCATACAGATCTCCCCTTGGCCCATAGATTCCAATTAGAATGGAGGTTACCAGAGCAGCATTGGCCACTTCTGCCAGATTGCTCCCCACCAGGGTGGTGGAGAGGTACCAGGAAGGCTCCTTCAGGATCTGGAGGGTCAGGCGGGCCGATCGAGATCCTGAATGGGAGAACCGATTTAGGCGCTTACGGTCCGCCGCCACCATGGCGATCTCCGATCCTGATAGAAACGCTTCCAGGAAGAGGAAAAAGGCAATGAGGGCAGCCAATGTTAAGAAGAGGATCACAGGCCCTCCCCTGAGAATATTCCTTCCCTCTTATAAATGGTTCTCGGAGAGAGAAAGTTTCCCCTTTTCCTCTCCCCTTTTTTTGGCAAAACGGACCAGGTCAAGCTCATCTCGAATTTCTCCAAAAAGTTCCTCCAGAAGGTCCTCTAAGGTAACGACTCCGGCCATGGACCCATACTCATCCACCACAATCGCCAAATGGATCCTTTGCTTCTGAAGCTCTCTGAACAAGTCATCCAGTTTTTTGCTTAAAGGCACGAAATATGGCTTGCGTAAAAAAGGTCTTAATCCCACCATTTCTTCACCCCTCATGGGCTGGCTCATTACTCCCAGTAGGTCCTTGACGTAAAGAATTCCGACGATTTCCTCCAGGTTTTTCCGATAGACCGGCACACGGGAAAAGCGGTGAATTCTCAGGGCCTCGACCGCGTCCCGCAGCTTTGTAGAAAGAGGAAGGGCGAAGACGGCCGAACGGGGTGTCATAATATTTCTGGCTGCCTTGTCTCCAAATTCAAAAACCTTATGGATAAGGTATTTCTCCGCTTCCTCCAGAGTTCCTTCCTTCTGGCCTGTCTCCACCAAGCTTTTGAACTCCTCTTCGGTCAGTGGAGGGGGCAGCGGCTCCGAGCGAACTCTCGCCAGCCCCAGCAGGCTGTCTACGATTTTTATTATAATTCCCACCAGAGGTTCAACTGATTTGCTGAATCGCTCCACCCCAGGGGCCACAAATGGGGCAATTTTTCCTGGAAAGCGGACCGCCAGAGTTTTGGGAATGAGCTCTCCGAAAAGTAAAATCACAAAGACGACCAGGGGGATGGCTGCCCATTTTGCTGAATCTCCCCACAGGCCAATGAAGAGGGCGCTCGTCAGTGAAGAGATAGCCACGTTGAAGATTTCGTTTCCCATGAGCAGGGTTATGATCAGCCGCCGGGGTCGGCTGAGGAGGCGTTCTATCATGGGATGGCGGGGATGGTTTTCTTCCTTTAACTTCTGAAGTCTTAAGCGCCCGAGGCTAAAAAGGGCAGCTTCTGAGATAGTAAAAAAGAAGATTCCCCAGAAAAGTAAGAAAAGTAAGTAGAACCTTAGAGCGGCATTTATTTCCAAACGGACAGCTCTCCCACCAGCAGGCGATTTTCTGCCTTAATCTCAGTTTTGCTCCCAGGCGGCAAAATGGTCAAATCCCTTGAGCAGCTCGGGGCCTACCTGGCCTTGCTCGTCCCGGATTATGATCCCGTGAGAAATTGGTTCCACTTTGCCGATACAGGTGACCCCACATTCCCATTGCCTGGCCAAGGCCATAACTTCGGAAGCCTTCTGGGGCGGGGCGGAAAAAAGGAGTTCGTAATCCTCACCACCCCGCACGGCCGATTGCCACCCCGAGCGTCCCAGGGCAGGAGAAAGTGATTGAAAGGCATTAGATTGGGGAATCCGCTGGGCAAAAACCGTTGCCCCTACCCGGCTTTCTTCGCAGATATGCCGGAGGTCAGAAAAAAGTCCATCACTTACGTCGATCATTGCCGTGGCCAGGCCTTTCTCAGCCAAGGCTAACCCTTCCTGTACGCGGGGAATGGGATTGAAGTGTTTTTCGAGAAGGTATTTTTCATCTGGCAAAGGGGATTTCCCTTGAAGGGTTCGAGCCAGGGACAACCCTAGAAGGGAATCTCCCAGAGTCCCTGTGACGTATAGGTCATCGCCCGGTCGAGCTCCGTGACGGCATACCAGAATTTCCTTCTTCCCTTCCCCTAAAAGGGTAACGCTGATGAATAACCGATCAGGGGAAAAGGAAGTATCCCCTCCGATCAGGGAAACGCCATGTGCTTCAGCCATCTCCAAAAAACCAAGGTAAAACTCGTCTACAGACTCCACCCTGATTCGCGCGGGCAGAGCGAGAGAAATCAGGGCGAAGCGGGGCCTTGCCCCCATGGCAGCCATATCGCTGAGGTTCACGGCTAATGACTTTCGCCCTAATAGGTGAGCAGATGTCAGGGCAAGGTTGAAGTGGACCTCTTCCACCATGAGGTCCACTGTAGAAACAAGGTCATTCCCTGGAGATAAAGAGGCAATGGCGGCATCATCACCGATTCCTTGAAAGACCCTGGGCAGATAGGCAGGGAGTCGATTTCTAATCCTGGCAATGAGGCCAAACTCACCGATTTCTCGCAGTTCCACCAGGCCATCCCAGGGGTTAATCACACAGGTAAAGAGATGGGAAGGCCCTCCGGCCGTCCCTTCTTTTCGCCCGGTTCTTCCTTTGTCGTCGCGGATGAGATTTGCGCCTTTTCGGGGACCAAGGCCACTTTCAAAATGTCATCCATGTTCTTGACAAAAATGAAATTAACTTTCCTCCGGATGTACTTGGGAATATCCTCCAGGTCCTTCTTGTTCTGTTCGGGCATAATAATGTCTTTGACGTTTGCCCGGAGAGCAGCCAGGGTCTTTTCTTTCAGGCCCCCGATCGGAAGTACTCGCCCGCGAAGGGTAATCTCCCCGGTCATGGCCACGTCTTTCCGCACCGGAATCCGCCCCAGGGCCGAGATCAGCGATGCGGCCATAGTTACCCCTGCTGAAGGCCCATCCTTGGGAATGGCTCCGGCGGGAACATGAATGTGCACGTCCAATTTCTCGTAAAAATCTGGGTCGAGATCTAACTCTTTGCTTTTCGACCGGGCGTAGCTCAGAGCTGCCTGGGCGGATTCCTTCATTACATCGCCTAAGTGACCCGTAAGGGTCAGGTTTCCTTTGCCCTTCATCGTCGTTGTTTCCACATGCAAAATTTCCCCACCCACTGAAGTCCAAGCTAAACCGGTGGCTACCCCGATCTCATTTACCTCCAGTTCTTCCTCGGGCAAGAACTTCGGAGGACCTAAATATTTGTGCAAGTTGAGATTGGTGACTGGGAATGGGCCTTTTTCATCCTCGGCAATCTTCCGGGCCACTTTTCTGCAGATGGAGGCAAATTCCCGTTCCAGGTTCCGCACACCGGCTTCCTTGGTATACTGAGAGATAATTCGCAGAATCGCTTCGTCGCTGATCGAAAGCTGCTCCTTGGTGATTCCATTTTCTTCCAATTGCCTGGGGAAGAGGAACTGCTGAGCGATCTTCAGCTTTTCCTCGCTGGTGTATCCGGGCAGGCTCAGGACCTCCATCCGGTCTTTCAGCGCGGGAGGAACGGGGTCCAGAATATTGGCTGTGGTAATGAACATAACTTTGGAAAGGTCGAAAGGCACGTTCAAGTAATGGTCGCTGAAAGCAAAGTTTTGCTCCGGGTCTAAAGCTTCTAACAGGGCGGCGGAGGGATCCCCTCGAAAGTCGATCCCGACTTTGTCAATCTCGTCAAGCATAAAAACCGGGTTATTAGATCCGGCATTCTTAAGCCCCTGGAGGATGCGCCCGGGCAGCGAGCCAATGTAGGTTCGCCGGTGCCCGCGGATCTCGGCCTCATCCCGGATTCCTCCCAAGGAAATGCGCGTGAACTTCCGCCCCAGCGCCCGGGCAATTGATTTGCCCAGGGAAGTTTTGCCCACGCCCGGCGGACCGACGAAGCAGAGGATCGGGCCTTTCATCTTCTCTTTAAGCTTGCGCACACCCAGGTACTCCAGGACCCGCTCCTTGACCTTTTCCAGATCATAATGATCTTCGTCCAGAACCAGTTCGGCCTTCTTAATGTCCAGATTGTCCACCGTGCTCACGCTCCAGGGGAGCTCCACCAGCCAGTCAAGGTATGTACGCACAATGGTGGCTTCGGCAGATTCAGGGTGCATCTGCTCCAGGCGGCTGAGCTGTTTGTTCGCTTCTTTTTCCACGTCCGGAGGCATCTTGGCCTTTTTGATCTTCTCCCGAAGCTCATTGATCTCCTGGGCCTTTTCATCAATCTCGCCCAGTTCAGTCTTGATGGCTTTGAGCTGTTCCCTGAGGAAATACTCCCGTTGGGTTTTGCTCATCTCCTCCCGGGCCTGAGACTGAATTTTGGCCTGCATCGTAGAGACCTGGACCTCTTTGGAGAGAAATTCATTAACCTTCTTCAAGCGCTGTAAGGGGTGGAAAGTCTCCAAAATTTTCTGCGCTTCTTCGATTTTTAGCTTAAGGTTTGAGGCCACCAGATCGGCCAACCGCCCGGGCTCTTCGATCTGGTCGAGGATGGCCAAAACATCTGGGGAAAGGATACCTTTCAGGGTGAGAACCTTCTCACTCTGTTCCTTGATGCTACGGATGAGAGCCTCCGTCTCCAGGGATATTTCTCCTAAGGGTGGCTCAACCACGCGCGCAATGCGCACGACGAACATGGGTTTTTCTTGCATATACTCTTTGATGATATTCAATGGTGTGATCTGATGATCAAACACACAGATAAGCAGCGGGGTAAAAAAAAGGGGACACAATTCTTACAGTCAAACAACTAAATATAAAACCCCAGCTCATAGGACATCTCCGCCAA
>JACRCA010000304.1 GCA_016234425.1 Deltaproteobacteria bacterium
AAACGGATTCTTTCGCCAAATATTTAGAATGGGTTCTTAAGATCATCTGCGCAGGGTTGGCCGCTACTCTGACCATCGTGATCTTTCTCCAGGTTTTTTACCGGTTCATCCTGCGAGCCCCGCTAGTCTGGTCTGAGGAGATGGCCCTTTTCCTGTTTCAGTGGAGCGTTTTCATGGGAGCAGCCTTAGCAGTAAGGCACCGGGGCCATTTCGGGCTGGATATTTTCATCAAACGTCTCCCCTCCATAATTGTCAAGACCTTGGATAAGTTCGGGCAGGCAATCGTTTTCTTCATCGCCGCGGGTATGATGTATTGGGGTTACCAGATCAGTCAGATGACCATGCTCCAGACTTACTCAACTCTACAGTTTCCTGTGGGGTATTCCTACGTAGGGATTCCAGTGAGCGGTTTCTTCATGGCCATCTTTGCTATCATGAATGAAATCGAGGATTGGCGAAGGGAAAAAGGGAAGATTTGATTTATGGACGCCGTAACCCTTATGGTTCTGGCCTTTATCATTTTGGTGGTTCTCAACGTCCCAATTGCCTTTGCCATGGCTACGGCCACGATGCTCGCCCTACTCGCAGAAGGAAACATCCCCCTGCAGATGGTTCCGCAGAAGATGGCCTCGGGGATCGAGTCATTCCCGTTCCTGGCCATTCCGCTTTTTATTCTGACAGGCGGGTTTATGGAAACAGGCGGCATCAGTCGGCGTCTGGTTGAGTTTGCTCAGAATCTGGTAGGACACATCCGCGGCGGGCTGGGTCTGGTAATGGTGGTGGCGGAAATGTTTTTCTCCGGAATCTCAGGTTCGGCGCTGGCCGATGCCTCCGCCATTGGAACGCTCCTAATCCCCTCCATGATTAAGGCGAACTATAAACCATCCCGAGCTGCAGCGCTTATGGGAGCGGCCGCAGGAATGGGCATGCTGATTCCTCCCTGCCTGCTGATGGTCATCCTGGGGGCCATTGGAGGAATCTCCATCGCTGGCTTATTCATGGCGGGATTTCTGCCCGCCTTCCTCATGGCGATCACCCTGGCGGTTCTAATTTACTATCAGGCGCACAAGGGAACTATCCCTGATTCTACTGAGCAGCGGCCTTCTTTCCGGCAGGTATTCTTCTCTTTCTTTCACGCTCTCCTTCCCCTGGGTTTGCCGATCATCATTTTCGGTGGGATCCTTGGCGGTATTTTTACGGCCACTGAGGCTGCCGTGGTGGCCGCCGTCTACTCCTTCTTGGTGGGAGTCTTTATTTACAAGGAAATCACCCTCCGTCAAGCGTTCGAGATTTTGGTGACCACCACCAAATTGACCGGCGTGGTCTGCCTGCTCATCGGGTTCGCCTCTGGATTTTCCTGGGTGCTGGCCACCCACCAGCTTCCCCAAGTTCTCGGCTCCTGGGTCATCGCCATTTCACCTAACAAGTATGTCTTCATGCTATTTACCATCATTATTTTTTTGTTCTTCTCCGCTGTGCTCGACGGGCTGCCGGCCATGCTGATCTTTTTCCCCATTCTGTATCCCACTGCCGTGCAGCTGGGCATCGATCCCTTGCACTATGGGATTCTGATCGTTGGGACGATGGGCATCGGCCTGATCCTTCCCCCGATCGGAATTGTCTTGGTCATCATCTGTTCCATAACCAAGATCAAGCTGGGAGATACCTTAAAACCCATGGTCCCTTACCTTGCGGTTTTAGTCCTGGATTTAGTGGTCATCGCCTTCTGGGAGGAGTTAGTTCTCATCCTTCCAAAACTTGTGGGCTTGAATTGAGACATAACCCTTTCCCCGATGCCAGAATGAATTCCGGAAAAGACTGAATCTTTATAAAGAAAAAAGGAGTTCCTGATGGGCCCATATCACCGCTTCGAAGATTTTCCCCAGAGGACCGTTAGCTATCTCGCCGGTCGACCCAATTCAGAAGGGATTAAAATAAGGCTTTTATCGACCGAGAGGATGATGCTAACTGAAATCAGCGTCAAGGGGGGCGGGACAGTTCCCCGTCACCATCATGAGGCAGAACAGATTATCATCATCCAGAAAGGTGAGGCTCGGGTGACCACCGGGAAAGGACTGCCGCGTTTGCTTAAACCTGGGGACATCTGGATTGTACCCTCGCACACCATGCACGGAGTTGAATACCTCGGGGATGTGGAGGCGCTGGAGATCGTCAGCCCTCCCCGGCTGGATAATTTTATCGGTTATACCATCAAACATACATTCTTTGAGGAAGATGAAAAGGGAGGATTTTAAAATCCCCTTCTTTTGTTATAAATCGTCCTTATTATAAAAGAAAGGAGACTCCTATGCCCAAGATTCTTCTCATTCAAGGCAGCAACATGAACCTGTTAGGAATTCGTCAGCCAGAAATCTACGGGACGACCACCGCCGCTGAACTGGACAGGATGATGCACGAGTATGCCAAGGCTAGAAAATTCGAATTAGAAATCTTTTACACCAACTCGGAAGGGGAATGCATCGATCGGATCATTAAGGCTTATCGTGACAAAGTAGATGTCCTGGTGATGAATCCTGGAGGTTTCACTTACACCAACCAGGCCATCCGGGACACCATCAAAGGAGTTAAAATTCCCTATGTGGAAGTCCACCTTTCCAATCATTATGAACGGAACATCCATTCGGTGATCGCCTCTGCGGCCCAAGGAGTGATCATGGGGCTGGGGATTCAGGTTTACTTCATGGGCCTGGATGCCGCTTTGTACCTGGTGGAGAAGAAAAAATAGGTTTTGGGGGAAAAGAGAAGCGTTGGGGATAACGAAAGAAGCCCATTTTGCCTAAATTCATCCAACAAAGCCAATCAAAACTCTTCTCAGCTTCTCGAACTCCTCGTCGAGCCGATTAAAAAGGACGCCGGCCTTGCCGAGGTCCCGCTCCCTTCCGGCAACTTCCACCTCAAGGGCAGCGGCCTGTAATTCCTTTCCTCCCATATTCATGGCCGCCCCTTTGAGGGAATGGGCCTGAAATTCTACCTGGGCAGCGGCTCCCTCCCGCAGGGCTTGCCTCAGCTTCTCGAACTCCTCGTCGAGCTGATTAAAAAGGACGCCCGCCCTGTCCAGATCTCGGTCCCTGCCGGCGACTTCCACTTCCAAGGCAGCGGCTTGTAATTCCTTTCCTCCCATATTCATGGCCGCCCCTTTG
>JACRCA010000300.1 GCA_016234425.1 Deltaproteobacteria bacterium
GGGGTTCAGTTGCGGGAGCTTGGCATAGGGAATCGTCCCCACCTTTCCACTCTTGGAAATCAGCGAAAAGAAGGTGTTTCCAAAGACTCGCCCCCAGAATAAGAAAAAAGGCAGCAGACGATTGCTTACCAAGAGGCTGAATAGAATCCTTTTCTGCCAGGGCAATCCAAACTTTTCCACGAGCTCAGCACGCATGGCTTTCATCAGGCGGTCTATCTTCAAGCCGCTGGGACAATTCACCGTGCAGGTCTCGCAGAGCAAGCAGGTGAAAAGAAGGCGGTGAAAATTTTCCGAGGGTTCTAATCTGCCTTCAAAGATGTTCTTGATCAACTGCACTTTTCCCCGGGGCGAGGCCGCCTCGAAGTAAAGCTGCTTGTATACCGGACAGGGGGTAAGGCAAAGCCCGCATTTAATGCAGCTGTACACTTCCTCCCTGATCTTTTTAGCGATCATGCCCCATGCTCCAGAAAACTGCCGGGATTTAAGATTCCCTGGGGATCGAAAGTCTTCTTAATGGCCCGCATCATCTCCAGGGCTGCTGCGCTTAATTGCCTGGGCAGATACTTGGCTTTGGCAATGCCGATGCCGTGCTCACCCGAAAGTGTACCCCCTACGGACATGGCGTAATCTACGATTTCATCCATGGCCTTCTCCACCCGCTCCATCTCTTCCTTATCCCGCTGATCGCAGAGGACTAAAGGGTGGAGGTTGCCGTCCCCCGCATGGGCCAGAACAGCAATCTGCACGCGATTCCGCTCGGAAATCTCCATGACTTTTTTAATGGCCGGGGTCAGGTAGCTCACTGGAACTGTGGCATCTTCGATCACGCAGGTCGGGCGCATCCTGGCTACGGCTCCAAAAGCTGACCGCCGAGCCATCCAGAGCTGTTCATTATCTTTCTCCGATTGCGAGACGCGTACATCCCGCGCCCCCTGACTCTTACAAAATTCCGCCACCATCTTGGCCTGCTTCTCCACTGCCTCCAGGTCTCCGTCCACGTCGATTAGCAAGACTGCCTCCGCATCCAGGGGAAGGCCTAAGTGAGCAAAATCCTCCAGGGCCTTAATAATCATCTTATCCATCAGCTCCAGGGTCGCTGGAATGATGCCGGCTTCGATGATCTTGGCCACCGTGTTTCCAGCGTCATCGATGCGATCGTAGATGGCCTGCAGCGTGCGCCTGGCTTTTGGCTTGGGAAGAAGTCGGACAATGATCTTGGTCACCAGAGCTAACGTACCCTCTGAACCGCAGATCAGACGGGTGAGGTCATAGCCCGTGACATCTTTTGCGGTAATGCTTCCGGCATTCATCACTTCCCCCGAGGGGAGGACGATCTCCAGCCCCATCAAATAGTCGCGGGTGACCCCGTACTTGACTCCCCGCAATCCCCCGGCATTCATCGATACCGATCCGCCCATGGTGGCCACCGTGGCGCTTCCCGGGTCGGGAGGGTAGAAGAGGTTCAATTTTTCCACTTCCTTTTGGAATTCTGAGATGACGACTCCTGGTTCAACAATGGCGTAGCGGTTGGCGGTGTTGATCTCCAAGATTTGGTTCATCATCGTGAAGCACAGCACAATCCCTCCCCTTTTGGCCAAAGAGCCCGCCCCCAGACCAGACCCAGCCCCTCGCGGCGTGACGGGTATTTGATGGGCGCTGGCCACTTTCATGAGCCGCGAGACCTCTTCTGTAGACTTGGGAAAGAGGACGGCATCTGGAATATATTCCTTCACGTAAGCATCGTAGGCATATGTCAGTAGGTCTTCTTTTGAAGTCTTCAGCCGTTCTTTGCCCACGATGGAGGCAAACTTCTGCAGGACTTCTTGATTCAACATGGGAGAATCCTTTCCTTCTCTGGCGATCCCTTTTTCACTGAAGTCTTTCTACAGGCATTTCGATTAGAAGTCAATGATATGAATTTCTGCCTGGAAAATTCCGAATCATTCGCCCGAGCTATCCATCCTCCTCACGCTGGCGAGAAATCAATTGACAAAGGAGGCGAGTTACCCGCTCTTCGAAAACCCATGCTACAATATTCTGGCCTCTTTTCCCTGTCAAGAAAATTTTGGCCAGGTTAAAATTTTTTTAATATTACCAAAGGCCCTTATGGAGAGATTGCGCCTTCCTCTCCTTGGCATTTTAAATTTTGTATCTTGATTTTCGCCGGAACTCAAGCGCCGGGGTAGGCTTCTTTGACCGAAGGGTTATCCAGGAGTTGAGCAGGGATTCGCGTTTAAAGATTCAGAGAGGAGCCTTTTCGCCCACCAAGAACCACATCCAGTGGAAATGGCTCTTGCCTCCGTGGTCCTCATGCTCTTGAATTTCTTCCAGCCGTAAGATCCGGAACCACCCCTGGAAGAGACGGCGCATATCCTCTTCGTCAAAGTAGAAAACCGGGCGCCCTTTCTTGCTCTCGAAGGTATGATGTCCAACTTCCTCCCCTTTGCCGAAGTCCGGGTCGCGCAGAGACATGGATGTCAAAACCAGGATGCCTCCCCCCTCCAGAGTCCGATGGAACCATCGGGCCATGGAAGACCGCTCTTCTTTTCCAAAGAGGTGCAGGAGGTTGAAGGAGAATAGGCCATCGAAAGCCTTGGGCCAAAAGGGTGGATTGAGAATATCCGCGACCATGTATTCAATCTGTAGAGCATCGCACTTTGCCTCTTCCCGGGCCCTCTCCACGGCCCAGGTCGAGATGTCGAACCCGGCCACCTTGAACCCCTGCCGGGCAAAGTATCTGGCGTTCCGGCCGTACCCGCATCCAGGGAGGAGAATTCTCTCCGACCGATACTTCCCAAAGATTTTCCCCGCTTCTACCGCGGCCCGACAAGGCTTATCCCCCCAGATCTTCCCTTCCCTCGCATACCTGGCCTCCCAATATGCTGCCTGAAAATCCGGCATATCCCTCTTTTTCCTCCTCAACTTTTTTCTTTTCTTTTAAAGCCACGCATATTCTTCAGCAGCTTTGGGGCGACCACCACAAAGATCGCCAAACCGAAGAGCGTTTTGGCAATGCCACTCTGGAAAAGAATTCCCACCTCTCCCCCGGAGATCATCAGGGCCTGGCGCAGAGATCGTTCCATCAGGTCCCCCAGGACCAGCCCCAGGATGACGGGGGCAAGGGGGAAGTCGAACTTGCGCATCAGGAAGCCGATAAGGCCAAGCAGGCTGGCCAGGATCAGGTCCAGAGCCGAATTGTGTACGCTATAAACCCCCACGAAGGAGACAGCCAGAACGAGCGGGAATAGCCATCGGGGAGGGATGCTTAGGATGCGTATAAAAACACCAACCAGGGGCAAATTCAAGATGAGAAGCATGATGTTTCCCACGTACATGCTGGCCACCAAACCCCAAACCACATCCGGATGTTTCTGAAAAAGAAATGGCCCAGGATTCTAATGTGGTAACCCCCCTATGTCAAGAAAGACTGATGAGATTATTGAGATTCCCCTTGCCTTTACAACCCCATCATCCGGGCGATGATCACTTTCATTACCTCGGTGGTGCCGGCACCGATGGTTCCCATGCGCACATCCAAAGCGTGGCGGCAGATTTCGTACTCCTCCATGTAGCCATATCCGCCATGGAGCTGGACGCAGTGATAGGCAACCCGATTGGCCAGCTCGGCGTTATACCACTTGGCCATGGAAACTTTCTTGGTGATGTCTTTCTTTTCCAGATGATCCAGTACCAGGTGGTAGCTGAAATCCTCGGCCATCTCAATCTCCGTAGCCATCTCTACGATCTTGAAGGCATTATGCTGGTGTTTGGATACGGGCTTGCCAAAAACCATCCGGTTCTTGCAGTACTCGATGGTGATCTCCAGCATCCGTTCAGCGCTGAGGACGGCTCCCAGGGCAGAGACCAGTCGCTCTTGTTGCAGGTTGCGCATCATGGGGAC
>JACRCA010000307.1 GCA_016234425.1 Deltaproteobacteria bacterium
CTGATCAATGGAACCAAGACCTGGATTTCTAATGGAACAGTGGCTGATTTTGCCGTTATCTATTGCACCTTCGACAAGTGTTTAAAACATAATGGCCTCTGTGCCATCGTCGTAGAGACCAATCAACCCGGCTGGCAGCCCCATGAGATTCCCAAGCTGGGGGATAAATCTTCGCCTATAGCCGAGATTTTTCTGGAAGATGTCCATGCACCCAAAGAGAACCTCCTGGGCGAATGGGGGGGTGGTTTCAAAGTGGCCATGACCGCCCTGGACCGAGGCCGGATCAGCGTGGGCAGCGGAGCCGTGGGCATCTGCCAGGCCTGCCTTAACGCCTCGGTGAAGTACGCCAACGAGCGCGTGCAATTCGGCCGCCCCATCCGGGACTACCAGATGGTCAAGCAAATCATTGCCGATATGGTTACCTACACAGAAGCCGCCCGTTTCCTGGTCCGGAGGGGGGCGTGGTTAAATGACCAGGGAAGGTCTTTTACCCGAGAGATTGCCATTGCGAAGTACTTTGCCGGAGAAGCAGCTGTGCGCGCTGCTGGGTGGGCCATGGAGATCCATGGAGGAATGGGTTACTCCCTGGAACTTCCCGTGGAAAAATATTACCGCGACTCCAAGCTCTATCAGGTCGGCGAAGGGACGGCCAATATTATGCGCTTGCTCATCGCTGATGATGCCTTGGGCGTGAAGAAGGCCAACCGTCCGCGTCTGAAAGTCCCAGGCGATTTTCGAGACTTGAGTTGATCGGCGCAGAAGAAACCACAGAGGTCACAGAGGAACATTCTGTGTCCTCAAAAAGAATTTCTTTAACGGAATAAGCAAAAAATGTATTCTCTGTGCCCTCTGTGGTTAGATTTTTTCAGCCAAGGAGAAAAAAATGAAAATGGAATGGAAAACGATCATCCTGGAGAAAAAAAACCATTTTTGCTGGATCAAGCTCAACCGGCCAGAGGCTTTAAACGCCCTCAACACCCAGATGGCGGAGGAGTTGACTTTGGCGTCCCAGGAAGTGGCTCTCGACCGAGACATCTGGGTGGTGGCCATTACTTCTTCCAGTGACAAAGCCTTCGGCGTGGGGGCTGACCTCAAAGAAAGAAAAGATATGACCCCTGACCAGATCGGCAGGCAGCGGGCCCTTTTCGCCAGAATGACGGGTACCTTGAAAGCCATCCCCCAACCCGTAATCGCTGGAGTCAAAGGGTTTGCCTTGGGAGGCGGATTTGAATTGGCCCTCTTAGCCGACATCATCATCGCCGGGGAAAACGCCCAGTTTGGCTTGCCCGAAGTACGCGTTGGCCTGATTCCGGGGAATGGCGGAACGCAGATCCTTCCGCGGCTCATCGGAAAAAACCGGGCCAAAGAAATAATTTTCACCGGCAAAAGGATCAGCGCCCAGGAGGCCCTGGCCCTGGGCATCGTCAATAAAGTCGCCCCGGTCGAACAGGTCGAGGAAGCGATCCTGCAAATGGCTGAGGAGATCCGGGCCAATGCCCCCATTGCTATACGTCAGGCCAAGAAGGCTATCGAGCTGGGAATGGATGTGGACCTGCATACCGGCTTGGAAATTGAGATAGAGGCTTTCAACGTAAACCTCGTTACAGAAGACCGCCAGGAAGGAATCCGGGCCTTCAACGAAAAACGTCCACCCCTGTGGCAAGGGCGGTAGTATCAGTGTCAGTGTGAGTGGTTGTTTTTGGCGGGAATCACTGAATCTTTAAGATTAGAAAAATCAGGAGAAAATAGTGATGGCCACGATGAATTACCCCAAAAAAGTTGTTCTAGGAGACATTACGGTTCGCGACGGGTTTCAACACGAAGAAAAAACCATTTCCACTCGGGCCAAGCTCTGGTGCGTGGAGCAACTTATCTTGGCTGGGTTTAAGCGGGTGGAAGTGACCAACCTGGGCAACCCCATCGGCATGCCCCAATTCGCTGACGCCGACCAACTCATGCAAGCCATTCGCAACAGCAAACTGATTAAAGACCAACTGAAAGATGTGAAACTCACTGCCGTGACCATCCGCGAGAGGGCCGCAGAGCGAGCTTTTGAAGCCCGCCAGAAGGGCTTCGGGCCTGACCGTATCCTCTTTATGGTCTCCACCAGCGAATCCCATCACCGCCGAAATTCCGGAACTTCTCTGGAAGAGTACTGGAAGATGTGCGCAAAATATATCAAAAAAGCCCATGAGAATGGAATCAAGGTCTGCGGCACGGTTTCCACCATCTGGGGCTGCCCCATTGAAGGGCCGACGGAACTGCGCAAAGCAGTGGAGTTCACCAAGCGCTTTTTGGACATCGGGGCTGATGACATCGAACATGCTGACCATGACGGCTCGGCACCCCCGCACAAAGTCTATGAATACTTTTCCATGGTGCTGGACGAAATTCCCAACCCAGACCTGCATGTTGCCCATTTCCATGTGACCCGGGGGTGGGGTCTGGCCAATGTCCTGGCCGCCCTGCAAGCCGGGATTACTCATTTCGAATCTACTCTCGGCGGCATCGGTGGGCAGCCGGCCAATTTTGTGGATGATTGTCCGGTGGCCGGGACGGGAAAATATTACTACGCCGACCCCAACATCGTCGGGTTAGTATCCACCGAGGATATGGTGGTGATGATGGATGAGATGGGGATCGAGACGGGAGTGGATGTGGACCGGGTCCTGGAGATTGGTCAGGTGATGGAGCGCATCCTGGGCCGCCGCCTGCGTTCGGAGTGCATCCACACCGGCCGCATTCCCAAGAAGCCAACAGGACGTTAAATTTTCACCGCTGAGACCGCAGAGAGCGCCGAGAACGGATAAAAATCCTAAATTCTAATCACGAAACCCTAAACAAATTTTTCATGATATCTTTATCACCCACGAACTATGAAAATTAAAGCCACTCTCCTCCCCCTTTGATGGGGGAGGGCTTGCCCTGTGGAGTAGGTTTTTACACTCCACAGGGCAGGGGTGGGGGTGAATCAACGGAGTTCCCCCCTTCCCTTTACCCCGTGAAATAGAAAAAAATTTCACGGGGTGAATCCCCTCCCGCCAAGGGAGGGGAAGTATTTTTCTTGAGTTTTTGAACTTAGAATTTTGGGATTTGTTTAGTCCCGCGCTTCGCGGGATTAGATATTCGGAATTAGAATTCAAATTTTCTCTGCGTTCTCTGCGCCCTCTGTGGTGAAAGGATAATAAAATGGAAATTGCTTACCAGGACAAATACAACCTCTGTTTCGCTTGCGGCCAGGAAAACCCCATCGGCCTGAAGCTGGTTTTTCGCTTCCAGGACGGAAAGGCCAAGGCGGACTTCACCCCCGGGCCACACCATCAGAGCTGGAATGGCATCTTCCACGGAGGCCTCCTCGCCCTTTGCCTGGATGAAGCCTTTGGCTATGTCCTCTATTTTCAGGGGATCAAAGGCATGACCGCCAAAATGGAAATGCGTATTCGCCAAACCATCCGCACGGGTCAAAGAATTCTTCTTACCGCAGAAGTGAAAAAGAAAACTCGTAAACTGGTAGAGACTTGCGCCAAAGCCGAGCTGGAAGATGGCACTTTAGCGGCTGAAGCTACGGCCTCGATGTACATAACAAACCAGGAATTCCCCTGAAATCTCCTCAAAAAATCATTGGCCGAATCTGGGCGGAATATATATAATAGAAAAAAATGTCAGGGAGGGAGCCATGATCAATTCAATCGGGGAGACTGCGGGCAAGGTGTGGAAATACCTGAATGAGAAGGGAGAAGCTAATTTAAGCCAATTGAAAAAAGGCGTGAAGGGAGACCCCAATTTGATCCTGCAAGCCATCGGCTGGCTGGCTCGCGAGGGTAAGCTAAACATCGAGAAAAAAGCGCGCTACATTACCTATTCTCTGAAAAAATGAACTTCGCTGAGAGGATGGATTTATTTTGGATTTTGTCGGATCAAATTTTAGAGAACGGGTAATTGAATTTTTTTTGGCTCTGAGCGGCATTCTCTTTTACCATCTCTTTCTCCGGCCGAAAGATTATCTTAATTCTCGAAAAAAGAAAAAGGAGAAACCTCAGAATACAACAAAAAAGGCCGAAGAGATTGTCCCCTCGGGTTAAAGCTCTTGGACCCGGCATCTCATATTCTTAGCACCTCCCTGATTGTTACCGGATGGATTCCTCAAGGCCAGGAAAGGAAGAAATTACTTCCCCCGGCATTGGTCGCCAGCCTGGCCCCAGATCTCGATTCTCTCTCCCTTCTTTTTGGCATCGCTTCTTACAGCCGCTACCACGAAACCGTTACCCATAATTTCTGGGCCGTTCCTCTCTTGATTTTTCTCAACGCCTCCCTTTTCTACTTCTTTGGCTCTTACAAAAATTACCAACGCCTCTTGACCTTCAGCGCTCTGGGGGTGGTCTTCCATTTACTGGAGGATCTGACCATCGACTGGGGAATGGCCTTCTTCTGGCCTTTCAGCTACCAGACTTACACCCTCCGGGTCATCTTCCTCACGGACCCCTTCTTCCTGATGGCCTGCATGGTGGGACCCTATCTCAATCTGCGCGCTTCTTATCCCCAGGCTTACAAGAAAAAGCTCAGCTTAAGCATTCTACTTTTCTTCGCAATTTACTTTTTGGGAAAATATTTCTGGGGAATCCATTCCGGGATTATTCTGAGGGAATGGTGAAAATCCAGGTCATCGTCAATTCCTCTGCGGGCAAGGGGCAAGGGAAAAAAATCTTCCCTTCCTTGCCGGAAAAGTTCAAAGACCTTGGCCTTTCTGCTGAATACACTCTCTCGCATCATCCCCAGGAAGCCCAGACCATCGCCTTCTGCGCCCAGAAAAAAGGGGCTGACCTTCTGGTTGCCTGCGGGGGAGATGGCACCATCCATTCTCTCCTTCCGGCCATGGTAAACCGCACCCCAGTCCTGGGGATCATTCCATTTGGGACTGCCAATGACCTGGCCCGAAACTGGAACATTCCTTTGGACCTGAGCGGCGCCTTAGAGCTCCTCACCAAAGGTCAGCCGAGAGCGGTAGACGTGATCGCAACTCACTCGGGAACCTACATTGCCGGTGCTGGGGGAGTAGGGTTTGACGTGGCCGTCATCGAGAGGGTTAGCCCTTGGAAGAAGAAATGGAGGGGTCTCTCTCCCTATGTTTTGGCCACTCCCCTGGAGTTTTTCAGGTACCAACCTCCGTGGATTTCTATCACCGCAGGGAATTGGCGCTTCCAAGGGCGGGCCTGGCAGGTCATTTTCACAAAGATCCCTCGGTATGGCCTTTTCTTGAAGATCGCTCCCCCTACGAAAATAAGAGAGGGATTGATGGAAATTTGTTTGGTCCCCGCCGTCCCCAAATCCCATATTCTGGCGCGGGCTCTTTTTTCCCCCTTTTTAGGCTTCAAGAGCCTGCCGGCCACCCAGTTTTTTTCCTCAACGAGGGTGGCCATCGAATCCTCTGCGCCGCTGAGATTTCATGGCGATGGAGAGCTGATCGGGCATACCCCCGAGGTCTTCTGGGTCCTCCCGAAGGCTCTGCGCGTCATGATGCCCGCCTGCTAAATTCTGGGTTATCTTTCCTTTACTAACAATCCTGCACGCTGCCTCCCCAGTAGCCTTAATACCAAAGGGGAAACTAAAAAGAAGAAGGAAACGAGCACAAATGTGGCAGAAATGGGACGTGACAAAAAAATCATTGGGCTTCCATTGGAGATGATCAGGGATTGGCGGAGAGCGTTCTCAAACATAGGCCCTAACACAAAAGCCAGGACGAGCGGAGCTGGTTCGTAGTCGTACTTTTTCATTAAGTATCCGAGGATTCCAAAGAGGATCATGATGTACACATCCTGGATATTATTGCCGATCGTATAGGCACCGATTAAACAAAACAGAAAGATAAAGGGAAAGAGGAAGGAATAGGGAATTTTAAGGAATTTAACCCATATACCGATCAATGGAAGATTTAAAAGCAAGAGCATCACATTCCCGATGTACATACTCCCCACTACTCCCCAAAATACTTGGGGGTGTTCGACTAATAATCTTGGCCCGGGAGTAACCCCATGGATCATCAAGGCCCCCATTAATATGGCAAGCACCACATTGCAGGGTATGCCCATAGTCAACATAGGGATAAAGGCCCCTTGGGCTCCGGCATTATTGGCAGATTCCGGCCCGGCAACCCCTCGAATATCGCCGCTGCCAAATGTTTCCGGATGCTGGGCAACTTTTTTTTCCACTGCATAAGTTATGAAAGAGGCAATCAATCCACCTCCTCCAGGGATCAATCCTAAAAGAAACCCAAGAATAGAGCCTCGGGCGATCGGACCTGAGGAGTCTTTCCAATCCTTTTTGGTCGGTAGGATTTCTTTGATTTTGGTCTGAAAGATATCTCTTGCTTCTGTGGATCTTTCGATATTTGACAAAACCTCGGATATGCCAAATAAGCCCATGACGATCGGGACGATGTCAAACCCACTGGCAATGGTTGCGATTCCCAGAGTAAATCTCTCTCTTCCAGTTACAATGTCAACGCCTATATAGCTGATTAATAATCCCACCACCGCCATCATCAACGCTTTCACCATCGAACCACTGGACAGATAGGTTACCATAATAAGTCCGAGGAAAACTAAACCCACAAACTCGGGAGGACCAAATTTCAAAGCCAAACCGGCTAAGGGCGGGGCCAACACCATGATCATGATCGTGCCAAAAGTCCCGGCAATGAAAGAACCGAAAGCCGCGATTCCGAGGGCGGGGCCGGCCCGCCCTTTCCGGGCCATCTGGTATCCATCCAGGCAGGTGACTACCGAAGCTGCTTCACCGGGGACGTTAATTAAAATAGAAGTTGTCGATCCTCCATACATGGTTCCATAGTATAGCCCCCCCAACATAATGATGGCCTGAACGGGTGAAAGTTTGAAGGTAATGGGAAGCAGCAAAGAGATGGACGCTGCCGGTCCTAACCCTGGAAGAACGCCCACAAAAGTCCCGATTAAAACTCCGATGAAACAAAATAAGATATTAATTGGCTCCAGGGCGATATTGAAAGCCAGGTAAAAATTGTTCAATAAATCCATGGCAGACAGGCCCTTTTTATAACCCCAATATCCCTTGGGGCAACTGCACGTCTAAAAGCACCACAAAGAGCAGGTAAGAAAATATTACGGTCGCAAAAGCTGTAATCAACACGGTTCTCCAGATAATGGGTTCCATTAGCCTCATGATAAAAAGGATGAATAGAAAGGTCGTGATCAAGTACCCCGCATAGCCCAGAGAGAACCCGAAAGCAAATAATGCCATGAGGGCGAGCAGTATCTTTTTCAGGCTATCCCTTTCCGTAAAAAATTTTTCTCTCCCCCATGCTCCCCTTTCTTTCTTTTGCTTTCTCAGGGCCGGAATCAAAACCATTAAAGACAGAGAAATTAAAATGATTCCTGATATGAACGGAAGAAATCCTGGGCCGGGAACTCCTTTTCTCATCAATCCTTGCTGTAAAGCTCCGACAAGGAAGAGGACCCCAAAGGCCATCCAAAACAAGCTGCTAAAGAGATCACGATTTTTCATTAATCCCCTCTCGTACCCGGGGATTTTAGTCGAGTCATAGGAGCCTATGCCCCGACAGCTAAAACCCCGGGCAACGAATCGTGGCCAGGAATTGATATTCCGTCATCTGGAAATTATTTATAAGATGCAGCCAACTTTGCCCCCCACGCCTTATGAAAATCTATTAAATCTTCCCTCACCCTATCCGAGGGTCTATATTCGACAGTATACAAAAGTTGCTCTTCGATCACTTTAATAAAATCAGGATCTTTGCTTGCTCTTTCTATCGCCTTGGTCATTATATTTACTATGTTTTGGGGCAGGTTTGATGGACCCCAAATAGATCGGGTCAATATTATGCTCTCTCCGATACCCAATTCCTTAAAAGTAGGAACATCGGGTAAAGCTTCCATTCGTTTATCCGTTGATACAGCTAAACCCCGTGTTTTCCCAGCCCGAATCATGGTGATTGCTTCTGTTGGTTGACAGACGCGGAAATCAATATGCCCTCCAAGAAGTGCGGTTTTACTTGGCCCTGCACCGGCGAAGGGAACGTACCTGGTTTCTACCCCCGCAGCTTTCGTTATGTCATTCATGATGAGCTCCATCATTCCACCCGCTCCGGGTCCCCCACAGGTTAATTTTCCTGGATTTTCCTTAGCCGCTTTCACCAGATCTACCCAGGTTTTGTAAGGAGACTCAGCTCTTACCTCAACAAAGCCGTAGGGTTCAGTAGTGATATTCCCGATGGGAGTTAGTTTTTCCCATACTTGCGTATCATAGGTTTTGGAATAATAATATGCCACCCAGGCTCGATCAGGCATCAGGATGATCGTGTACCCATCGGGTTTCGCTTTCATCAATTCCATCGTGGCCACTTTTGTCGTTCCGGCAGGGATGTTTTCAATAAGAATCCTTGTTCCTAATTCTTTCTCAAAGGGCTTTTGGAAGGCCCGGGCCAATACATCTGTTCCTCCTCCTGCCGAATAAGCGATGATCATTCTTATGGGTTTTTTCGGAAAATCTTCAGAAAACCCTGGAGTTATAAGCCCGAAAACAAAAAATAAGCTCCATACCACCATCATAATCTTGTTGTTCCTCATTTTTTTCTCCTTTCTTTTTACGAAAAAATTTAGTTAGGTCTCATCCCCCATTCTTGGCCGATTTGGTTGCCTTGCTCTCCAAACCCTTGTTAGTTGCATTGGACAACTACCTGGACAAGCTCATTCCCTGGCTTTAAGAGTTCCTGGAATGCTTCCTGGATTTCAGACAAACCCACAATTTTAGATATCATAGGGCCGGTTTTAATCTTTTTTTCCTGCATAAGAGACAGGGAAATTAACCACTCGCTGTTCAAGTGGCCATAGCAGGTTTTCATCTCCACTTCTCTTCCGACCCACTCTACTGGCAGGCAGTCAACTTGTTCCCAAGCCAAAGAAACCACCATAACCCTTCCGCCCATCTTAACCAATTCCAGAGCCTGTTGGAGTGTTGCTTTTGCGCCGGCGCATTCCAAAGCCACATCTGCGCCAATTTCGGTTAATTTAACAATCTCTTTGACTAGGTCCACCCGACTAGGGTCGAAGACCTTATGGGCGCCCAACTCCAAGGCCACTCTTAACCTGGCAGGATTTATGTCGGAGACATATACTCTTAATGCCCCAGCCAGGCTGGCACATTGCTGGGCAAAGAGTCCGATCGGGCCAGCCCCCAAAACCACCGTGTTATCCCCTAACCGGATGTTTGAAATTCTTACCATATGTACTGCCACCGTCAAGGGTTCGATCAGCGATGCTTCCAGATCAGTGATCTCATCGGGAATTTTCATCACCTTTTCTGCGCTGGTGGCCATGTATTGCGCATACGCCCCCGGTTTCAGAGGCAGGAAGCCCCTTTCCCGGGCGCTGTATCGGGGAGGGAAATTGGAAAGCTCGCTCCCAGGGCTTATCTTCCCCCCGCAACGGGTAACCCGATCTCCCACCTTAAATCCTTTCACATTTTTCCCCAGATCCACAACTTCTCCTGAAAACTCATGTCCCATGATGGTTCCCGGGTTCATCATCCCGTAGGCATACCGATGAAGGTCCGAACCGCAAATCGCGCAGTAGCTCACTTTCATGATGATTTCGTCATCCCCTGGCTTGGGATCAGGAACGTCTTCAACAACCAGTATGTTTTCCTCTTTAAAAACTGCTGCCTTCATCCATTCTCCTTTTCCGGCGGGAAGAGATTCTCTTTCTCTCGCCCCAATTACCTTCTGATCTCAATACATGATGGTCCCGGCACATACGTTGATGTCCTGGCCGGTCATCATGACGGCATCTTCCGAGCATAAGAAGGCCACAACAGCAGCAATATATTGGGCATCCACAAAGCTCTTCAAAGCAGAGGCCTCAGTCCTTTCAGCGACAACTTGATCCCGACTTTTCCCCGAGTACTTCATGATCCCTTCTATTACTAGGTCTAATCGTGGACCGATTACGGCCCCGGGGCAGACAGCATTAACCCGGATTTTCCATCTTCCCAATTCGGCCGCCAGGGTGCGGGTCAGGCCAATCACCCCCATTTTTGAGGCCGCGTAGGGAGTGCGCTGGATCAAAGGCCGCTTCCCAGTGATCGAAGCAATGTTGACAATACTGCCCTTTCCCTGTCTCTTCATGGTGGGCACCGTATGTTTGACACAGAGAAACATTCCGCGAAGATTCACGGCCATGGTCGCCTCCCATTCCTCGAGGGGGATATCCTCAATATTCTTAACGGGGCCCATGATTCCGGAGTTGTTTACCAGAATATCGATCCGCTTATCGATTTCCAACGTCCCCTGGATCAGATTAACGACCTGCTCTTCGGAAGTAATGTCAGTAGGGATCACCCTGGCTTTCTTGCCGCCACTGCTGGCCATCATTTCCGCGGTTTCCCACGAGCCCTTCTCGTTAATGTCGGCAATGACTGCCACGGCTCCCTCCTGACCGAGTCGAAAGGCGATCTGCTGTCCAATCCCCTGTCCTCCCCCCGTAATAATCGCAATCTGGTTTTCCAGGCGCATGAAAAACTCCTTTAAGTTAAATTTTGGCTATCTGCGAAAAGAATTTTCCCCCTCTTCTAATTCGCCAAAATATTATATTTAAGCTAAGTTTGCAAGCAGCAAGTTGAAATCCGGGATATTTTGAAAATCCATTTGACATTGCCACCCATTTCATTTATAGAGAATCAGCCCTCTGAACAAATACGATTCTTCAACCCGTGGAGGCCCAAATGGATAAATTGATTATTACTGTGGCCATCATCGGAGGCATCACCACGCGGGAGAAATCTCCCTACCCCCCCATGACCCCGCAAGAAATCGCTGAAAGCGCCATCGAAAGTTACCACGCCGGAGCATCCGTCTGCCATATTCACGTCCGAGACCCCCAGACCCATCAACCCTCCATGAAATTTGAACTTTACCAGGAGGTTTTCGAAAGAATTCGCGAGAAATGCGACATTCTGATCAACCTTTCCACCGGTTCTGGCGGACGTCTCCTATACAATCCCCTGACATCAGGAAGTGCCTGGGATACTGCCGGTCTAAAAAGTCCGGAGGAGCGCGTCGAACATGTGGTCAAATTAAAGCCCGAACTCTGTTCGCTGGATGTGGGAACTCTGAACTTCGGCTCCTTCGCTTTCATCAATTTGGTGTCTGTGGTTGAGAAGATGGCCAAGATGATTAAAGAGGCCGGGACCAAACCTGAATTGGAAGTTTTCGACATCGGCCACATCCGCATCGCCAACCATCTGCTTCGCCAGGGGCTCGTGGAAAAGCCCCCTCTATTCCAGCTCTGCCTGGGGATTCCCTGGGGGATCGAAGCGACCACGGAGAATCTGGTTTATATGCGCAACAACTTGCCCAGGGATGCCCTGTGGTATGCTTTCGGCATCGGCCCCCAGCATTTTCAGATCGCGGCGATCTCGATGATCAATGGTGGGCATGCTCGCGTGGGGTTCGAAGATAACCTTTTCATCCGGAAGAATGTTTTGGCGACCAGCAATGCCCAAATGGTCAGGAAGGTAGTGGAGATTGCCGAGCTCATGGACCGGGAGGTGGCGACCCCGAAAGAGGCGAGACAGATATTGGGGTTGAAAAACTAGAGATTTATTTACCGCTGAGGACGCAGAGGGCGCGTTCTCTGCGCACTCTGTGGTAAATGATTAGCGGGGAACATCGAAGGGGCCGAAAATGCGCATCAGGTAAATATCCGATAATCCAGTCCCATCTCCTTTTTGCCAGACGCTAATCGTCCTCCCTTCCGCATCTTTGATCACCACAATCATGCGAGCAGTGGCCTGAAACTTCTCACTGTAGTAAAGAGGAATATACTGGTAGCTGAAATCCCGCCGAACAGCTGTGTCTCCCAAGACAGGTAAAAAGACCGACATCTGGAATTGTCCTTGATCGAGCTTTCCCCCTTTGCTCAAGACCCATTCGCGAAAAAGGCTTTTCACGTACCCTTCCAGACCGAGAGAATTCTGATAACCTCCGGAAGCGTGCACCTGAAGATCTACCTTCTTCCCTGCAGGATCAAAAGGGACTTCCTTCATATTCTCTTCTAAAGATTTAGCCAGGATCCATTGTAGATCCGCAGAAGTCCCCTGGCGCGGCGGAATGTAGTCCACGGTGGCGCAGGCTGGGAGCAGCCCGAAGACGAGAACTAAGGTTTTTTTCATCGCCCACTCCCCCTACTTGATGGATTTGATCGGACCAAAGATGTACAAGATGTAGTATTCTCTGTATTTCGCCTCGCCCTTCAGGTCTTCCGTATGCAGAATTTTTCCCGATTCTTGTTCATAGGCGGTCAAGTGCAGGTCCACAATTCCATCGGTCAACTCTACATAAAGCAGGAGGATAAAATCCCTCCGGGTTTGGTGAATCCCAAAAACTCTGGCTTTGACATCCAGGAGGATTTCTGACTGGTTTACGGAGTTAGCCAGGCGAGCTCCATTGGCCACGAGTTTTTCCGCCAGCCAGGAACGCAGGAAGCGTTCCTCAGGGCTATCTTCCCCCGTGCGTTCCGTGAGGGAATATACCTCAATCCAGACGGTCCTTCCGCGATACCGATCGAAGGAGGCAGATTTCAGCGCTTTCTCCAGAGCATCGGCCGGAGTGAACTGAGAATCGGCCGACCGCCCCATGGTTGGCCCCCAATATCTTTTTGTGGCACAGGCGGAAGCTAAGAAAAAAATTAAAACGATGATTTTTGCCCAGCTGAAAAGGGCTTTTTCTTTTCTCCCCATAACTATTTTTTCTCCTCTCCCAATTTTAGCAATCATGGATAATTCCGGAGACCCGATCTCGCTTTCCCTAATTCTTATAAAGCAAATATTTCGACCGCAGCATGCCGAACTGTTCCAGAGACCCCTGCCAGCTGCGCAGGATGGAGTGAGGGTCTTTCCCATCCTTTATGCCCTGCAAAACCCAGCGGGCCCCCACAAGGGGTAGGGTTTTATCGATCTCCAAATCTTTCGGGTAAAGCTGGTACAGGGCGCTTAGGATTTCGATCCCCAAGACAGCGCAGTCCAGTGCCGGGCGATCGGTCAGGATGATCTGCACCCCGTGACACACTTGCTTCTTAAACCGATGGCTGCTGGGGATGAAGTGCACCGGCATAAACCTAACGCCAGCAATCTTACGGTTATTCAGAAACTGCGCGAGTTCTTGGGCGTTAATCCAGGGAGAGCCGAGAAGTTAAAAGGGCGTTTTGCTCCCCCTTCCCACGCTCACGTTTGCCCCCTCGGCCATCGCCACCCCCGGATAGAGGATCATTTGCGTGAGGGTGCGCAAGTTTGGTGAAGGGTTTACCCATGGCAGGCCGGTCTCATCATACCAATCGGTGCGTTTGTAGCCGCTCATCTTGATGACCTGCAACTTCGCGCCAATCTTATTTTCTCTGTTGAATAACTTCGCCAGTTCCCCCACCGTCATGCCGTGCCGGATGGGCAGAGGAAAATAACCGGTAAAAGATTTCAAGTCTTCTTCCAGGATGGGGCCCTGAACCAGAGAACCGGTGATGGGATTAGGCCGGTCGAGGACCCAAAAAGCGATTCCTTTCTCGGCCGCAGCTTCCATAGCGTAACCCATCGTGGTTATATAGGTGTAAAAGCGAACCCCCACGTCTTGGACGTCAAAGACTAACACATCCAGGCCATTGAGCATTTCGGGGGTCGGACGCAGGTTATCTCCATATAGGCTGTAAACCGGCAGCCTGGTGATGGGATCTTTGGTCGAAGGGATCTTTATTTCCGCCTGGCCATAAGGGCCATGTTCTGGGCTGAATATCGCCCTGAGTTTTACTCCCGGCGCTTTGTAAAAAAGGTCTATGGTGCGCCGTCCTTCCGCATCGAGACCCGAATGGTTGGTAATGAGACCCACACTCAAGCCAATAAGGGGGGCAAACCTTTTGGCCACCAGAACATCAATTCCTGTCTGCAACCTCCCGGAGTATCCCTTCATCTGCTCAAAATGTTCCCTAAGGGAAGGCCTGCTGGCCAAAACCTGCTCCTCTGAAACCTCTCCAATGGCCTCGCCTACGAGGGAAATGACTTGAGCCCGCAGTGGGTCAACATCGCCTTGACCACCCGGGTAAAGCCGGTTGGTCAGGATAATGATATAAGTTCTAGAAACAGGATCGATCCAGATCCCTGTCCCGGTGAAGCCTTTGTGCCCGTAAGAACCTGCTGAAAGCAGTTCGTTCCGATTGGAGCCAAAAGGCGAGTCAATATCCCAGCCGAGTCCCTTCCAAGGCATTTTGTCAGGCGGGGATTGGGGCATGGTCATCTTCTCAACCATGAGCGGGCTGAGAATCTGCCCATTCTGGGTGTGGCCTCCGTCAAGGAGCATCTGGGCGAAGATCGCCAGGTCATCGGCAGTGGAGAAAAGCCCGGCGTGGCCAGCAATGCCACCCATCCTGTAAGCCATCGTGTCATGAACTTCTCCGATTCTATCGCCCTCGGTGGGGGCTATGCGCTTACGCTGATCACGCGCCGGCTTGAAGCAGGTGTCCTTCATCCCTAAGGGCTTGAAGATATGATCGCGGCAATATACCTCGAGCGATTTTCCAGAAATCCGCTGGATGAGCTCACCCAGTATGACAAAATTAATGTCGCTATACCCAAAGCGTTTCCCCGGGGGAGATATCGGTTTCTCTGCAACAATCTTCTGCAGCGCTGTTTCATAACCCGACCAAGCCGGCTTCAGGCCCAGAGCGGGTCGGAGCCCTGAATAATGAGTAAGCACGTCACGGACGGTAATCCGCTCCTTGCCATTGATTTTGAACTCCGGCCAATATTGGCATATTGGGTCTTCGAGATCTAATTTCCCCCTCTCCACTAACTGCATCAGAGCGGTGGTGGTAGCGATAACCTTGGTGAGAGAAGCGACATCGAAGATGGTATTGGGAGTCATGGACAGCTTTTTCGGCCTGGTTACTCGGTAGCCGAAGGCTTGACAGTAAACCACCTTACCCTGGTTTCCGATTAAAACTACGGCTCCAGGGATCTGGCCAGCACGAATGGCCTTCTTAACAATATAGGCAATGGGCCGTAGCTGCTCTCCGGGCAATACTGGAGGGGAATAGGCCAAAGGCTCCACCCGGGGTTCCATCACCCAGCATAATAGCAGTAGGGGAATAACCTTGCTCAATCGCCTCATACGCTTGCAGCCCTTTGAAGGTTTATTGCGTTTAAGTTCCCTATCTTTATATATCTTATTAGATTTTGGGGTGGGGAACAAGACTTGTTAGCCAGCCTATCGGTTCTCCTCTTTTGAGCCCCTGGGCGGAATAAATGTTCCCCGGATTCCAGAGCATCCAACCTTGAGAACCAAATTTCCCGGCCGCCTCGATCTGGTCCCTTATCTCTTTCCCATTAAAAGGCCTCCGGTCAAAGGCATAGTCTCTGAAGGCCTGGAGCCAGGGTCGAAAGCGAATGGCGGGAAGATTTGTGCGCTCCTGGGCTCTTTTAAGAGAGAGATAAACAATTTCGTAGGGGTTTTCCACAGGGATGCGATAACCCGGTATCCCGTATTGAAATCCCGAAGGGTAAAGCATGGGGGAGAGGTAATCGAGGTGGGGTACGAGAGCATCGAGTCTTTGCCCAACAAAGGTATCGTTGAAATTCCAGCAAACGTAGCCGAAGATGTCCGCAGCCAGAAAGACATTATAAGGGATGAGCCTTTGCTTCGCCTCCATGAGAAACCCGGAGATGGCTCTTACCCTGTTTTCTTCTGTGTTAGCCATGGAAAATCGAGGTGCCGAGGCATCCGGAAAGCGAACATAGTCGAACTGGATCTCATCAAATCCATATTGCGCAGCCTCTACGGCAATATTAATGTTGTACTCCCAGACTTCCTTTTTGAATGGATCTACCCAGGCCAGATTTTCCCGATCCCGCCATATCTCCCCACTCTGAGTTCGCATCGCTAAATCGGACTTGCCCAGAGCCAGGAGGTTGTCTTTAAACACCACGATCCTGGCAATGGTATATATGCCTTTTCCTTTCAAGGATTTTATCAGGCCCCCTATGTCCTTTACCGTGATGATTCGTTGCGCGCCAATTTCTGAAGCCAGGGGGATTGAGCTTTTATAGGAAATCATGCCTCTATCCCCTTTGACATCGATGACCAGGGCATTGAGTTCGGTTTCTTGTATGAGCTTAAGGGCAGATTCTCGCAGGGATCTCTCCCCTATGCCATAGAAGGAAAGATAAAGAGCTTTGGGATTGAAAGGGATTAGCCTTATTGAGCGAAGTGTTGGAATGAGTGGAGCAGTGATTATCTGCTCTGTTATCATGTATCCATGCGCCCTCACCCTTAATTTACCACCCGTTGATGGCTCGATAAACTTGTCATTCCCGTTGGCCGGTACAATTCCATTGTTCAAAGTAACCAAGGCCCCCTTTATCGATTCGCCCGTGAAAAAATCAACTACTCTTATAATCGTATATCCCGCTGCCTGCCCCGGGGCTAACAAGAAAGGCATCATAAACAAGATCATTTTAAATTCTCTATACCATCTATTCAAAAGCATCTCATTTCCCCCTGGAGTTGGACCCGATGATTCTCTCAAAAGCCTCCCCCCTATCGGAATTGGTCATAAGAAAGCGTGGGAGGGCCATAATAGAATCAGATGGGCTAGCCTGATGCCGTTCGATGGTGAACGCCGCGGCATATCCCGCCTCAACCGCTTTCTTTATGAGCCGGTCATCGTGGATGCCAAAGGGCCAGGCCAGCATATCCACTTTGCCTTTAAGCTCTTTCTCCAATGTCTCTTTTGATTTTTTGAACTGCATCTCCACAAACCTTTCATATTCCGTCGGTTTCAGCCTCTCTTTGTCTTGCTTAAAGTTCGGATGCCAGTACGAATGGGACTGGAAATCGAAAAGCCCCGTTTTTTTCAGCTCCCGGAGTTGATCCCAGGTCATCGCATACGAGGCGTTGGATATGGCGGAAGGATACAGGAAAAGCGTTACATGAATGCGATATTTCTTCACCAGTGGGAATAGATCGGTATAAACCGATTTATGGCCATCATCAGCACAGATCGCTACCAGTCGCGCAGCTGGCGTGAGGCTTCCCCTGAGATAACGATCCACCAAATCCCTGAGAAGTATTACTGTATAGCTGTGGTCATGAAGATATTTAAGATGGGATTCGAAAACGGTCGTGGTGACCGTCATGCGATCGGCAACTACTGGTCCAAAGCGATGATATAGAAGAATGGGGATGGATGCTTTTACCTCGGTTGATAGGAGCAAGGATAGCAAAAAAAATTCAGAGAAAATTAACCACTTTTTCACACTATAAGTATCGGCAAAATTTCCTTCTTATTTACCTTTTTTATTTTGGATGACCTAAAAGGGCGGGAGGTTTTCCCGAATAAGTTCAAGAAGATTACGAAAATTTATCTTGACTTTTTCAGCCCAGGGCAGGTTAGTATTTCATAATGAAGGTAAAAGCTCTCATTCTCTTGACCGCTGGACATTTTGTTACGGACATCAACACGGGCGCACTGCCTGCCTTTCTTCCCTTCATTAAAGATTCCCTCAGCCTCTCCTATGCCATGACCGCCTCGATCATCTTGTTTTTTAATGTAACTTCATCGGTCATCCAGCCCGCTTTTGGCTATTTTTCCGACCGCAGGTCTGCCAAATGGCTCCTTCCTGCTGGACCCCTCATCGCCTCTCTTGGTCTGGCTCTTTTGGGCATTGGCTCATCATACGCCTGGATTTTATCCTTCGCAGCCCTAAGCGGCATCGGGCAGGCCAGTTACCACCCCGAGGGGTTCAAGACGGTAAGCTTTTTGAGCGAAAGGAATAAAGCCACAATCATCTCCATATTTCATTTCGGGGGGAACCTCGGGTTTGCCATTGGGCCTATTATGGCCATTTTACTCTTTACGCACTTTGGCCTGAAAGGGTCTCTCTGGTTTTTTCTTCCCGGGATCGCCATGATGGTTCTCTTTCTGGCCATACCACACTGGAAGGTTAAAGCGATCTTTTTAACTAGCCAAGCCAGAGCTGTAAAAA
>JACRCA010000313.1 GCA_016234425.1 Deltaproteobacteria bacterium
ATATGTACTGACCAATAAAGGGCGGGTAATTGTTACTGCCATTCTTCATACGCAACATATCCCAATTACAAAACTTTCAGAACTTGCAGCCTGATTATGCTTAACAAAATTTCGAGAGTTTGCAAGTTAGTAATACAGAGGTCACAGAGATAAAGAAAACCAATATTCAAACATCAAAAACCAAAAGGAAAAATTTGAGAAATTTAATTTTGATCCTTAATTTTGATTTTATTTCTCTGAGTTCCTGTGTCCTCGGTGGCTAATTTAACAAAATGCTTTTGGCCAGTTGGCGGCCGGTTTCCGTAAGGAAATTCTTTTCAATCAGGTCGCCCAATTTTTCTTTGTTCATTCCATTTTCGTTCTGCGCTTCCTCTAAATTGACGATCAGGTCCGCATCATAGAGCGCTTTGAAATTGGTTGTTTCTTCGGGCCGGGGATGATGATGGTGTCCGATGATGTCGCATACCTCGTCGATCAGTTCTGGGTGGGCTCCTAATTTTGTCAGGATGTCACGGGCGATGGCTGGCCCTTCCACCTCCTGATAACGGCCATCCGTACTCCCGTACTTCCGTTCCGCTTCGTGAATCCCGATGTCATGGAGGTAGGCGGCGGACAAAACGACTGCCGGATCTCCTTTTTCTTCCCCGACGATCTGCTCGGCATAACGAGCCACCTTGGTGGCGTGGCCGATCCGCTTGAAATCCTGTTTGAAGTAATGCTTCATCTCGATAGCTACTCGATCCTTCAACAACTCCTTTCTTTGGGCCAGGAGTTCTGGAGGCAAGTCCCCCAGGCATTGCTCGGCAAATTTACAGTAGGAGGCGCAGCCGAAGTCCATTTTGGGATTGATCATCTTGTGCCCACACTTTTTGCAGCGGCGGGTTGGCTCATCCTTGAAGAACTCTATGGGACTGCCACATTGGGGGCAGGAGACTTCAAAGATAGCCCCTGGTTTCCAGTAACGACTATCTTGTCCTGGGCACCTCATAGCCTTTCCTCCTTTTCTGTCACCCTATTGCCCCACATTTTTTTGTCGTTACCAACGGTCCCGGATAAGTTCCTTTGAATATAATATTTCTCAAATCGCTGGCTTTATCCTTGACTTAAATCAAGAATTTTTATTTTTCCCTCGTCTCTATTATCCGTCCACCCGCATCCAATCCAGTTCGCTCCAGAATCTCCCCGAAACGCTCTCCTTGCATACAGTGTCTTTGGTAATAATCCAGGCATCGATCAACCATCTTGAGGGTGTCCGCCAATCCATAAATCCCTGGCAATTCCGCGGCCAGCCTGGGATGCCGGCCCAGCTTCCCTCCGACCAGAATCCGGTAACCACTGGCAGCTTCATGCAGGGTACCTGTTGGACAGGCAGTTATGCACTGGCCACAAGAAAGACACTTGGTGGGATCGACAAGCGGCCCTTGACCTAAAAGGGAGACTGCTCCCTCCCGGCAAACTTCCACGCAGGCCTCACACTGGCTGCAAGGTACATCCGAGACCTTTGGACTACGGGCACCGAGTAAACCCAAGTCGGCGATCTGGGGACGAGAACAGGCATTGGGACAGTTAGAGATGGAGACCCGAAACTCATGGTGCATCCTTAAAGGACCTTTCACCCGGTCTTTCAGGAAGGCTTTCAAATTTCTTTTCGCCAGGCACTCTTCGACCTTTCTGGGTAGATCCTCATAGATGACTACCCGGTTGGGACAACCGGTTGGCCCAAAGCATGTTTCCACTTGGTAGCCCTTGACCTCCTCTTCCATTTGATCCAAATACCGTCTCTGGCTCGCCTTTACGTGCTCCAGGCGAACTTCCGATGCCCCCCAGCGATGAGCTTCCTCTTCGACTCGCTTCTTCACCTGCTGGCGGATAAAGAAAGGAACTTTAGAGATAGCCTCCTTGGCTTCCTCTGTCCATTTCATTGCCTGCCCTCCCATAGGGGTTCAAGGATTCGAGCGATCAAGGAATTCTTCATTAGCCCTTTCGCCTTTTAGCCTTTTCGGCTATTTTCATCTTTTCCCCTGGGATATTGCCTTGACATAAGTCAAAGTAAAAAGGAAAATGATAACTCCCATAAAGGGAGCGAAATCGTGAAAATGGTCGACCAAATTGCTGCCATCCCCCTTTTTCGGGGCCTGGCCCGAAAACAGCATGAAGACCTGGCCATGATCCTGATGGAACAGGTATTCAAGCGCGGCAATAGCATTTTTTTTGATGGAGATGAGGCCAGTGGCTTTTATGTGGTCGTTTCAGGGCGGGTGAAAATATTTAAACTTTCGCCTGAAGGAAAAGAGCAGATCCTGCACATTTTTGGTCCCGGGGAACCATTCGGGGAGGTGGCCGTATTTACAGGGAGACGCTTTCCGGCCAATGCGGAGGCTTTAGAAGAAACCCGGGTTTTCTTCATTCTCCGAGCAGCCTTTGTTGATCTGGTTCGCCAGGACCCTTCCTTGGCTTTGAACATGCTGGCAGAATTATCCATGCGTTTGCGCCGTTTCACCCTTCTCGTCGAGAACCTTTCGCTCAAGGAAGTCCCGGGTAGGCTGGCCGCCTATCTCCTATATTTAAGCGAAGGGAAAAAGGGAATCAATGAGGTGGTGCTGGATATTTCCAAAAACCAGTTGGCCAGTCTTCTTGGTACCATCCCCGAGACACTCTCCCGCATCCTGGCCCGAATGACCCGCGAGGGATTCATCCAATCCAGTGGACAGCGTCAAATTCGCTTATTAGACCGCCAAGGGCTGGAAGAATTGGCCAGCGGGGAAAGGCGCCTGGCTTAGAAAGACGTGAGTACGGCAGCATCTCTTGCGGCTCTAATTAAAGGCGGGAAGCTGTAGGTCGGCACCGAGCAACCAGGAGCGAGAATGAATTTTGTGTTCCCCGCCTGGGCAATGGCTGATCTGACCTGGTCGCGGATCACCCGCACAGAGAGATAGGGGAAGTTAACGTGGTCTAAGCCGGCCATAAGAGTAAGCGAGGTCCGCTGCC
>JACRCA010000030.1 GCA_016234425.1 Deltaproteobacteria bacterium
ACGCAAAAAGCCCAAGGTCTACATGGAGTATATCCAATATATCACTTTTACAGTTTGTTGTCAGCGAATTTCCGCGGAAGCCGGATCCCTGGGACGCAAGACAGGGTTGTTTATACGCAGAGGAATCCAGGAAGGTTACCCATATCTAGTCATCGAATAGGGATCAAATTTCTTTTTCAGACCGGTCTCTATTTCATAGGGATTGGCATTGCAAACTTTCTCCCCAAAAACTCTGGATGAACGGCGAAGGAAGGGATAGAGTTGACAAGTTGGCTATTATCAGATAATTTGAATAATATCTTCTCGGTAAGATTCCCTCAGCCCTTCGGCCAGCTTGGCGCATGTACGAGATAAAGATAAAACTGGATTTTGCCGCAGCTCATCACCTGCGGGAAGTCGGCGGAAAATGTGAATCGCTCCATGGCCATAACTTCATCGTGGAAGTAGCCGCGGAGTCCCCGAGCTTAGATGAACAGGGAATGGTTATGGATTTTCGTCTTCTCAAGGCCAAGACCCAGGCCATCCTCGAGACCTTGGATCACCGCTATTTAAACGAGCTGCCCATCTTTCAGGGGAAAAACCCCTCTTCCGAAAACATCGCTGCTCATATCTTCACTGAGCTCGCTCGCCAGGTAGACCAAGGGCCCCGCCGGATAAGCTGGGTTTCGGTCTGGGAATCGGAAAATTCCCAAGCCACCTACCGCAGGCCCGAAAAATGATCGACATGCAAAATCAGAGAGACCACCGCCGGGTGGAGATCAATAAAGTAGGGGTGAAGAACATCCAGTACCCCATTACCGTCCTGGACAAGCGCAATAAAGTTCAGCACACGGTAGGAAGGCTAAACATGTATGTCAACCTGCCCCAACATTTTAAAGGAACCCACATGAGCCGCTTTATTGAAATTTTAAATGAATATCGCGGCACCATTAACATCAAAGCCATCTCCACCATTCTGGATAAGATGAAGGAAAAGCTCAATGCCGAATCTGCCTACCTGGAAGTAGAGTTTCCTTACTTCATCGAAAAGCGCGCCCCCATCTCAGGAGCTAAAAGCCTTATGGGGTACACCTGCCGGTTCCTGGCTTCCCTAACCAATGGACATCACTCTCTGGTCGTGGAGGTCACAGTCCCGGTGACGACCCTTTGCCCGTGCTCCAAGGAGATTAGCCAAAAGGGAGCCCACAACCAGCGAAGCCTCGTCACTTTGAAAGTGACCTTTCGCAAGTTTTTCTGGATTGAGGACTTGATCCGCATCGTGGAAAACTCGGCCAGCGCGGCGGTTTTTTCTATCCTGAAACGATCGGATGAAAAGTTCGTCACGGAAAAAGCTTACGAAAACCCCATGTTCGTTGAGGACGTGGTGCGGAATGTAGCCCTGCGGCTTAAATCCCACCCCAACATTACCTGGTTCAGCGTAGAGTCAGAAAACCTGGAATCCATCCATAATCACAACGCCTATGCTTGCGTGGAAAAGCAACGGGAATAATCAGCTGGCCGAACCTCTCACGGGGCCACGATAACAATCTACCTTCCCCATTGGCGCTGGAAGGATTGAGTGGCGGGAAGCCATTTAGCCGGGAAGGGTAGTTGGGGAAGGAGGAATGGGACCTTCATCAGGCTTGAACGCACGATGCGCGCAAGATGATCCTCTGGATCAAAAGAGGTGCAAAACATACTGCTCTTCGGTGATCATCTGTCCCCAAACTTTCCCCCTTTTTTCTTCCATCTTTCTGAACCCAACCGATTTATAAAGATGGGTGGCCACCGCGAGGTCGCTGACTGTCCAGAGGGAAATGATTCTGTACCGGCACTGGCGGCAGAACTCCAGCGCCTTTTGCAGCAGGGCTCGCCCCAGGCCAAGGTTTCGCCAATGCGGATGGATCAGAAACCAGCGCAGCTGGGCTTCTGATTCCGAACGCCCCACAATCGCAATGGAGCCGATTGGCTGCCCTTCCACCTCGGCGACCCAGAGCCGATCCTTTTGGGGGTTGAAGGCTTGCGCAAAATCCGCAGCACCGGCAGCAACATAGGCCTCGAAGGTATGATCAAACCCGTATTCCTGGGCATAAAGGACTCCGTGGAGGGATACGACGGAACCAATATCGCCGGGTTTAAGGTCACATCGTATATTTACCTTGTCAGGGATTGGGCCTCCTCCCATTTATCCTTTTTCTCCCGTTCCCGGGTGAATCACTGATCGCAGCAAATCACTTCTTGGAAACCCATTCCTGCGGCATCTGCTCTATATCATATTGATCGGGTATGGTCAAATCTTGTCCTTCAGCTCCCTCGCCGCTTCCAGTTCCAGCTCGTGCAGTTTCCGAACTCTTCTTCTACAATCTTCATCCTTGCTGAACTCCGCCCTAATGAAAGCTGTTATCAGATCCCTCGCTAACCAGGGGCCGATGATCTGGGCTCCCAGGCACATGATGTTGACATCATCATGCTCGACACTCTGATGGGCGCAATGGATATCATGGCATATAGCCGCCCGGATTCCAGGAATCTTGTTGGCGGCGATGGCGGCTCCGACTCCTGTTCCGCAAACCATGATTCCCCGGTCGGCCTCTCCTTTGCGCACGGAATCACAGACCTTCCGGGCAATATCCGGAAAGTCAACCGGCTCAGGACTATAACAGCCGTGGTCGATGACCTCGACACCCAAAGATTGCAAAACCGCTATCACTTCTTTCTTCATGGAATATCCAGCATGATCATTCCCCAGGGCAATTTTCATAGAAGATTCCTCCCCCCTTTCTAATCTTATTCTAAGTTTCAAATGTTCCCTTGACCAGGATTTCCCCATGATCGATCATCAACCGGGCTTATCTTTCTATCACGAATAGAGATGACAGGCGACCCATCGGCCTTCTTCTACCTGGTGAAAGAAAGGTTCTTCTTCCCGGCATTTAGGAAGAGCAAAGTGGCACCTGGTATGAAAGCGACAGGCAGCCGGAGGGTTGATGGGACTGGGCACATCTCCCTCCAGAATTACTTCTTCTCTCTTTCTCCTGGGATTCAGGGAGGGGATGGCCGCTAAGAGGGCTTTCGTGTAAGGATGGGCCGGAGATTGGAAAAGAATCCTTTTCTCGGCCATCTCCACAATCTTTCCGAGATACATGACCGCCACCCGGTCGCTGATGTGCCGAATGACCCCCATGTTATGGGAGATAAAGAGATAGGTTAGCCCAAACTCCTCCTGAAGTTTCTTCATTAGATTAAGAATCTGCGCCTGAACCGATACGTCGAGAGCAGAGGTAGGTTCATCGGCCACGATCAGTTTGGGTTGAGTAGCCAGGGCTCTGGCAATCCCAATCCGCTGTCGCTGGCCACCAGAAAACTCATGAGGGTATCGGCCCAGATGCTCCCTCATGAGGCCAACCGACTCGAGCAGGTGGCTAACCCTTTCATCTCTCCGGGATCGTTCCACCAGACCGTGGATCTCCATCGGTCGTCCAACAATCTCACCGACGGTCATGCGGGGATTGAGGGAAGCGAAGGGATCCTGAAAGATGATCTGGAAAGCACGTCTCAGGGGATGGATTTCTTTCTTTTCCAGCCGGGAAAGGTCCTTTCCCTCAAAGAGGATTTCTCCAGCAGTTGGTTCGATCAGCCTGAGAATCAGCCTTCCGACCGTGGTCTTCCCGCAGCCTGATTCTCCAACCAGACCCAGGGTTTCCGCCCTTTTGATGGAAAGGTCGATTCCATCCACAGCTCGAACCACGGTTTTCTCCTCCCTCCATCCCCTGCTGATGGGGAAATATTTCTTCAGTTCTTTTACTTCCAGC
>JACRCA010000308.1 GCA_016234425.1 Deltaproteobacteria bacterium
AGAAGGTCTTCCAGGCCCTTATTGAGGCCCTGAAAAAGGATAGGAGCAAAACGACCATCCTGAAGATCTCAGAGTTGGGTCTGGTGGAAATGACCCGCAAGCGCACGCGGGAAAGCCTGGGGCGAATCCTGAGCGAGCGATGTTTTTATTGTGAAGGCCGGGGGTTTCTGAAAAACCGTTCGACCGTCTGTCAGGAAGTTCTCCGGGAGATCCAGCGGGACATTCACGACCTGCGGGGGGAGAACATCCTGGTCAACGTGCATCCCAACGTGGCCAACTTCCTGTACGACGAAGCCCGGGCCGATGTGGAAAAACTGGAAAGGCAGTTCGGCAAACGCATCATCGTCAGTGGAAAAAGCGATTTCCATCTGGAGCAATTCGAAATTCACAGCACCAACGGCCAATTTTCCGTTGACAAAAAGAATCCATAAATTTTATTTTGCAGAAGGGGATTTCATTCGGGAGGATGGATGTGTACGCGGTAATCCGGACAGGGGGAAAGCAATATAAAATTACCCAGGGCGACACGGTACGGGTGGAAAAGGTTCTCGGCCAAGTTGGCGACAAGGTAGAGCTGAACGACGTTCTTCTCTATGCCGAAGGAGAAAAGGTTCTCCTCGGCAAACCCTTGCTTTCCAACGTCAAAATCGTCGGAGAAATCCTGCGCCAGGGCCGGGCCAAAAAGGTGGTGGTCTTCAAGATGAAGCGGCGCAAAGGATATTCCAAGAAGCAAGGGCATCGTCAATCCTTCACCACCTTAAGGATCAAAGAGATCAGTTTACAATGAGTGCCTAAATTGCTCTAAAGGGCCTTAAATCCCTCAAAAAATAACTTTAGGCACTTTGGGCATTTCGAACTTTAGCCATTTAGAAAGGTTTTATGGGAGGTTTATATGGCACATAAAAAGGGGCAGGGAAGCTCGCGAAATGGAAGGGACAGCGCCGGTCAGAGATTGGGAGTAAAGCGTTTCGGAGGGGAGAGAGTTCAGGCCGGCTCCATCCTGATTCGACAACGCGGGACTCGCATTCATCCAGGAGCAAACGTGGGAGTGGGTAAGGATTTCACCCTCTTTGCCAAGATCGATGGGTTCGTCACTTTCGAACATCTCGACCGGGAACGTAAGAAAGTCAGCGTATACCCAGCCCAGGTCGAAAGCGCTCAGGTCTGAGCAAATCCATCGTGCATTAACGGCCGCAGGGGTTTGACCGATCAAATTTATCGATGAAGCGAAAATCTTCGTCCAAGCCGGAGACGGAGGAAACGGCTGTATCAGCTTTCGCCGTGAAAAGTATGTTCCCCGAGGTGGACCTGACGGCGGCGACGGGGGAAAGGGCGGGGACGTGATCCTAAGGGCTGACGGCCAGCTCTCCACCCTTCTCGATTTTCATTACCAGCAGCATTACCACGCCAAAAGAGGTCAACACGGAAAGGGCAAAAACCAGGAAGGGCGTAGTGCGCCAGACCTCATTCTTCCCGTTCCGCTGGGCACCCTCGTCCGGGATGGCGGAAGTGGAGACCTCCTCAAGGATTTTATTCGCCATGGAGATGCCTTTATCGTGGCCCGCGGAGGCCGCGGGGGGCGGGGCAATGCCCGTTTTGCTACCTCCACCCGTCAGGCTCCCCGCCATGCTGAACCCGGCCAGCCCGGCGAAGCCCGGTGGCTCCGTCTGGAATTGAAGCTGATGGCTGATGTGGGCATTGTCGGATACCCCAACGTGGGCAAGTCCACCCTTATCTCCAAGATATCTGCCCTCCGGCCCAAAATCGCCGATTATCCCTTCACTACCTTAGTACCGAATTTAGGAGTGGTCGCTTTCCGGGACCATCCGCCCTTCGTTATTGCGGACATTCCGGGAATCATTGAGGGAGCCCACCATGGCGCGGGCCTGGGTTTGAAATTTCTGCGGCACGTAGAACGGACCTCCCTCCTCCTGCACCTTCTGGATATTTCCAACGCCACTCAGCGTGACCCAGTCGAAGATTATATTGTTTTGAACCGCGAACTCTCCCTTTTCGACCCGGCGCTGGCCGGAAAACCCCAGGTAGTTGCCGTGAATAAAATGGATGTCCCGGAAGCTCCGCGCAAGCTGCCGGAGGTGCTGCGCTACTTCCAAAAAATAAAGAAAAAGGTCTATTCGATCTCTGCCCTGACGGGCGAGGGGCTGCCTGATCTGCTCGCTTCTCTGACCAGATCCCTCTGCAAAAGATCCGCAAAGGAAAAGCCGTGCTGACTCGTAAGGTGATCTTGAGCAAAGTGCGCCGGGTCGTTCTCAAGGTGGGAAGCCGGGTGCTCACGGCTAAAGGGAGGGTATTGAGTCAGGCAGTCTTCGACCGCCTGGCCCGGGAGGTTTCGGCAGCTAAGAAAAAAGGGTACGAAATCGTCATCGTTTCCTCAGGAGCCATCGCCGCTGGCATGGCCCGACTCGGCCTGCTGGAGAAGCCTAAAACCATGCCCCAAAAACAGGCTGCCGCAGCCATTGGCCAGAGCGCGTTGATGTGGAATTACGAGCGGGCCTTCTCCTTCTTTGGAGAAAAGGTCGCCCAGGTTCTTTTGACCCGCGACGACCTCTCTAACCGCACCCGCTACCTCAATGCCCGCAACACCCTCCTCACCCTTCTTAGCTTCGAAATAATTCCCATCATCAACGAGAACGATACAGTAGCGGTAGAAGAGATTAAATTCGGGGATAACGACAACCTTTCGGCGCTGGTGACGAACTTGATCAACGCCGACTTGCTCATCATCCTCAGCGACATTGATGGCCTCTATGACAAAGACCCACGCTTGCATAAAAATGCCAAGCTCATCCCTTTTATCCCTCACGTTACAGCGGAATTAGAAAAGGGAGCTTCCGAGACTTTAAGCCCGATCAGCATCGGCGGCATGGTTACCAAGCTGCAGGCTGCCAGAAAGGCAGCTCTGTTCGGCGTGCCTACCATTCTGTCGAACGGGATGGAAGAGGGGATCTTGGAAAGAATTCTTCGAGGGGATGAGGTTGGCACCCTTTTTACCTCTGAAGTCAATAAACTCACCAGTCGCAAACACTGGATTGCCTTCACCTTGAAGCCCGTGGGGAAAATCATCGTGGATGATGGCGCCAAGAAGGCTATCCTGCACAAAGGAAAGAGCTTACTCCCTTCCGGAGTCCTGGCCACCGAAGGGAAATTCAGCCGGGGGGACCCTGTAGTGCTGGCTGATACCCAGGGGCAAGAATTTGCCACAGGGCTGAC
>JACRCA010000317.1 GCA_016234425.1 Deltaproteobacteria bacterium
CCAATAAAGGGCGGGTAATTGTTACTGCCATTCTTCATACGCAACATATCCCAATTACAAAACTTTCAGAACTTGCAGCCTGATTATGCTTAACAAAATTTCGAGAGTTTGCAAGTTAGTAATACAGAGGTCTTAAGGAATAAAACGGCAAAAACGATGAAATATTTCTTATAACTCTACGTCCTCTGTGGCGATTTATTTGGGACCTTTATGGGTAAGGAAGAAGCGCATAATAACTGGATCAAATTCATGGGAACGGCTGGTGCCCGATTCGTGGTAGCTAAGCAGCTCAGGTCTTCGGGAGGCCTCTGGTTATCCCTTCAGGGAGTCAACCTCTACATGGACCCCGGGCCGGGCGCTCTGGTGCGGTGCCTAGCCAGCAAGCCCAAGCTTGACCCCACGAAGCTGGAGGGGATCATTCTTTCGCACAAACACCTTGACCATTCCGGCGACATCAACGTAATGATCGAAGCCATGACCGAAGGTGGTTACCGCCAGCGCGGTGTCCTCTTTGCGCCAGAAGATGCCCTCGAGGATGACCCGGTAGTTTTTCAGTATGTCCGGAATTATCTTGAGCGAATCGAGGTTTTAAAAGAAAATGCCAGATACTCTGTGGGAAATCTAAAATTTTCCACGGCTAGAAGACACATTCATTCTGTCGAAACTTATGGGTTCAATTTCCATCTTCCCCGTGTAACCATCTCCTATATCACCGACACGAAATTTTATCCAGAACTCCTTTCTCAATATCCCGGGGAACTGCTCCTTTTAAACGTCGTCCTCCTGGTCGATAATCCAGAACGACAAATTGATCATCTTTCCCTCGATGATGTCAGGCGTATGCTGCCGAAGATCAAAGCCAAGGCTGTTGTCTTGACCCATTTCGGCATGCGCATGCTCCAGGCCAAACCCTGGGAGGTGGCTGAACGCTTAAGTGAGGAGACAGGCATCAAAGTCATCGCCGCCCGGGATGGAATGACCCTGGAGATGGATGCTCTGAGATTAGCACCTTTCTGACAGGCCAGCCGGGTTTAAGGGTTGATTTTGAGCAAATTCCTATATAGAATATTCATAAACCATTCGCGCCAGAAAAAAATCACTCAATCTGATGATCTTTTCCGAGGGGGGCCGTAGCAAAAGCTACATTCCATGAGAATGGTCTTTGTTGGGTTATATCAATCAATGCCGGATTCAAAGGCTGTTGATGGGTCTTACCAAAAATAAGGAAAGGGGGTGACCGGAAATCCATCTAAAAACTTCTAATAACCAGGGGGGGTGGAAAATGAAGAAAATCTTTGCTTTGGTCATGGGAATTCTTTTTGTCATGAGTTGTGCCACGGCCGGCGGCCTGCAAAAAACCTCGGTTCCGTCCGCCAAGATCGAAAAGGTAGAATTCAGGCCAGATAAGACAGGGGACTATTATGTTTATGTTACAGTCCGGAATGTCTCCGGGGAGGTTAAGCCTTTTTACATGATGATCCAGGCCGAGGATCAACCGCCCCAGCTAACCGCTTCTGGGGACAAAGGGGAACCCAAACCCATCCGGGCTGGGGAAACATATACATTTCAACTCAATACCTTACTGAAGAAAGAACCGAAGAACATTTCCATTGAAATCATGGATAAGCTGCCGCGGTGAGAAGACAGGGGGGATTCGCCGGGGAGTTAATCAATTAGAAAGGAGGACAGAGATGAAAAAGTCTATACCTATCTTCCTATCACTGGTTTTATTTCTTTGCGGGGCTTTCCTTTGGCCCACTGAATCCGCATGGGCCCAGAAGAAGAAATACATTCTGATCGGGTCCACCCAAACGGCCTCGAGCCATTATGCTTATGCCGTCGCCGCTACTAAAGTGATTAATAAATACGTCCCCGAAGTGAATGCCAGCGTGGTGGAAACAGGGGCTTCCGTGGATAACGTCAAGCGCATGCGGGCTGGGCAGATGGATATTGGGGGCATTGTCACGGATAAGGTCATGTATGAAGCCTGGAAGGGGATCGGCATATGGAAGGATATGAAGACGCCGGACCTCCGCATGTTATGGGTTTATACTATATCCATTGAATATTACGTGGTCCGCGAGGATAGCGGAGTGAAGAAGCTGGAAGACCTGGAAGGAAAGAAATTCAATCCTGGCATGCGCGGCTCTGCCACAGAAGCGACCACCAAAGAGATTTTTGATATCTTGGGCATCAAGCCTGATTACCACGTGGGGGGGACCACCGATGCTGTTGCGGCCATTAAGGATGGCCGCATTGCGGGCTACGTTAAAACCGGAGCCGGTTTACAGCTGGACGCCTCAACCCTCGACGTCATGACTATGACCAAGATCCGCCTGATACCCATGACACCCGAGCAGGTGAAGAAGGTGAAGACCGCCGTTCCCTACATCCCTTTCTCTACCGTCCCGGCAGGGCGTATCAAGGCCATGCCCAGCCAGCCTGAATATACGAACTGGGCGATGGTGGTCTGCGCCGTGGCGATGAAGGGCTTTCCGGATGACCTGGCCTATAAATGCGTCAAGGCCATCCTCAAAGGTAGAGATATGATCGTGGCCGCCTTCCCGGCTCATGCCGACATGAATGTGCCCAAAGACACTGTGGAGTTGACCATGATCCCCCTTCATGCCGGCGCCTACCGGGCTTACAAAGAAGTGGGGGTGAAAATTCCGGAAAGCGCCATTCCGCCAGAAGCCAAAAAATAAAAAAATAAAGAAATTTCCTGGAGTAACAGGGGACGCGGAATGCGTCCCCTGTTAGGCTTTTCCAACTCCGTCGTATTGGATTTTCTGCTTTTAAGTTTAAAAGGTGGCGAAAGAATGAGAGATGGTCAGAGAGAAGACTGAAGACCGGGAAATCGCTACCACGGCCCGACAATTCATGGGGGGCTGGCGATTTATTGTCGGGCTGATTGCTGTCTGTTACGTCCTTTTCCATCTCTATACCGGCTATGCCGGCCCCTTCCCCAATCTCCGGCAACGGGCCGTACACGTGGGCTTCGCCCTAATCTTGACTTTTCTTGTCCTTCCTCCTTTCGTCCGAAAGCGCGGCGGCCGGTGGGAGTCCATTTTTCTGGCCATGGACCTAGGAGCTGCGGCCATGGCGGTCTGGTGCTGCGTCTACATCATCGTCAAATACCACTGGATCATGGAACACCCGGCTGAATCTACCCCCTTCCAGTTATTTCTGGGATCCGTGGCCATCCTCCTGGCCTTAGAGGCGGGGCGCAGGTCTATCGGCATTCTATTCCCCATCTTGACGTTATTCTTCCTGGTTTATGCCTACCTTGGCCCTTACCTCCCCGACATTCCCTTGATTGGCGAGGCCGTTGCTCCGTGGGGCCACCGGGGTTTCAGTATTCCTTACATTATCCAGATTATGTTTCTGAGCGATCAGGGACTGTGGGGGTTCGTCACGGGAATCTCGGCCACAATCGTAGCCATGTTCATCATCTTCGGAGCTTTCATTCTTTTTACCGGAGGGGGAGAGACGTTCATTGACTTGGCCGTGTGGTCCACAGGCCGCTTTTTCGGGGGAGCTGCCAAGGTAGCCGTTGTGGCCAGCGGCTTTTTCGGGATGATCTCTGGAAGCGCCGTGGCTAATGTAGCTACCACCGGAACATTTACGATTCCCATGATGAAGCGCCTCAGATATGGAAAGGAGTTCGCTGGAGCAGTAGAAGCCACGGCCTCATCGGGCGGGCAGATCACTCCTCCCATCATGGGAGCGGGGGCCTTCATCATGGCCGAGATCTTGGAGATTTCTTACCTCGAAGTGGCACTCTGCGCGGCCATTCCAGCCTTTCTCTACTATCTTGGTTGCTTCAGTGCCATCCATTTCGAAAGCATAAAACGCAACCTCGGCCGGGTTCCCCCCTCGGAGATCAAACCTTTGCGAGAGATTATCAAGCCTTCCCGTTCCGTGCCCTTATTCGCCCCGATCTTCATCTTATTGGGATTCTTGGTTCGCGGTTATACGCCGGAGACCTCGGCTTTCTGGGCCATGGTGGCCGCCCTTGTTCTTTATACTTTTACCACCTTCGACATCAGCGAAATTGGAATGCGCTGGAGACGCATCCTCAAAGGCATGGAGGATGCGGGCCGCTCCATGATCAAAGTTGTCCCCCTCCTGGTCTGTGCGAATATCATCATCTCCCTGATCAACATCACTGGAATCGGGGTCAAGTTGTCTGAATTCATCCTGGCCGTTGCCGGGGAGAATGACTTCCTGGCTCTGATTATGGCCGCGTTGGTCACCCTGATCTTGGGAATGGGCCTGCCCACCACAGCGGCCTATCTCCTGGCTGCAGCCGTTATTGCCCCCTCACTCAAAATGATGGGGTTCGAGCCAATCGCCATTCATATGTTCATCTTTTACTACGCCATCCTTTCTGCGATTACCCCGCCGGTTTGTGCAGCAGTGTATGTGGGAGCGGGCATCGCCCAGAGCGACTGGGTAAAAACGGCTTGGATTTCCATGAGGCTGGCTCTGGTTGAGTATATGATTCCGTTCATTTTTATCTACAATACCTCTCTCCTTTTTCTTGGCTCGGGGGAGAGGATTTTTACTTCCTTTATCACCGCCACCATTGGGGTATGGATGATCGGATGTGCGGCCATGGGATATCTGGCCGGACCGATGAATATCTTTATGCGCCTGGCGATCCTCATCGGTTCCACCATGTGCATTACCCCGGGCCTGAAATCGGACGCGGCGGGTCTCGGCATTCTGGCGCTGGTGTACGCCTATCAAAGAGTCCAGGCCCGAAAGGCCCCTCGCCCTCCAGGACAGACCACGGCTCAGTGATAAGGGCTCGAGCCGCAGCACCTTTCCCGCTTTAAAAAGAGGAGTAGCCTCAATGGAATAAAGGGATGGGGAACACCATAAAAAAACCGTTCAAATTTATCTCTCCTCCCTCGGGGTTGATGGGATAGATCTTCCCTCCGTAGCCGATCTCCATGATCGCGCTGAGAATATTGTTGCCAAACTTAGCCATATCTGATGAAGCACCGATAATGGCCAGGGATTTTGGATAAAAAAGGGGCTCAAAAGCTTCCACGGTAGACTGGTTCATGCTCCGGTACCTTCTCAAAGTAGCCATTCTCATGAAACATCCTTTTTTGATTATCCGAGAGAGAAAAACTTGTCAAGAAGGGAGATGTGGTCGCCTACCATCCTTTTAAGACTCGACGTAAGATCTTCCCGGAGAAACTCTTGGGTATTTCCGCGATGAAGGCCACTTGGCGAATTTTTTTGTAGGGGGCTACCCGCTCGGCCACGAAGGACATTAATTTTTCTGGGTCGATGGCCACATCTTCACGCAGAACCACGAAGGCCTTAGGGATTTCACCAGACTCATGATCCGGGATTCCCACAACCGCGCAATCCTGCACAGCTGGGTGTTCCATAAGGATGGCTTCCAGTTCTGCCGGAGCAACCTGGTATCCGCGGTATTTGATCATCTCCTTTTTGCGGTCTAATATGTAAATGTATCCTTCCTCATCCATCTTGGCGATGTCTCCCGTATAAAGCCACCCATCGCGGAGCGCCAATTTTGTATCCTCAGGATGCTTCCAGTACCCCTGAAAAATATTCGGGCCACGTACCGCCAGCTCCCCGGGCTCTCCCGGAGGCATTTTTTTCTTCCCAGTTTCCCAGTCCATGATCCGATCCTGGCAATCACTGACCGTGATGCCTACAGAACCTTCTTTTATCCTTATGGGCGGGTTAGCATGGGTGGTGGGGGAAGCCTCGGTTAATCCATAATGCCGGGCTACGGGCACGCCAAACTTTTCGCGGACGTTGCGGGATATTGTTGGGGCCAAAGGAGCCGCTCCCACCCAGATGAATCGCAAAGAAGATAAATCGTACTTGTCGGCATTGGGCAGGTTTAGAAAAGCCAAAAGTGCTGGCTGGACGCTGAAGATTACGGTTACGCGGTATTTCTCGATAAGGCGGAGACATTCCTCAGCATCGAAGCGGGACATGATCACTTGCCTTGCTCCCAGGTAGATGGCTCCACAAAGGAAATAGGTGAGTCCGTAAATGTGATTGAAAGGAAGGAAGCTGATGAAGGTATCGTCCTCCCGCCCTTCTACAGCATGCATAGATTGAAGAACGTTCGACACAAGGTTGAAATGAGTGATCATTACTCCTTTATTCAAGCCGGCTGTGCCAGAGGAATAGGGTAAGGCTGCCAGGTCCTCCTTTGGGTTGATCAGGGGGGAAGAGAAAGGGGTCCGTCCAAAGGGTTTTTCCAGGAGCTCTGAAAGGGTAAAAACATTTCTTCCCTCTTCCTTCAATCCTCGAGTGATAATGATCTTTTCGATGGTCGGAATTTCTTCCCGAACCCCATCAACTACAGGGAGAAGATTAGATTGAGTGAGAAGAATTCTGCTTTCGGCGTCGTTTACCTGATGCTTAACCTCCCGCTCGCGGTAGGTGGAGTTCATCGGGGAGACGATGGCCCCCACTTTCATGGCGGCATAGAACCCCAAGAAGTATTCCCACCCGTTGGGCAGGAAAAAAGAGATGCGGTCCCCCTTTTTAATTCCCCAATTCAGGAAGATTTCGGCCAGGACATCGCTTTGCTGGTCGATATCAGCAAAGGTGAGTTCCCGCTTAGCCTGCGGGTCGATGACCGCCAGCTTTTCGGGAAGTCGCCGGCGAGTCATTTTTAAAAGTTCATAGACCGGGGCTATGGGGTAATTCAAAGGGGGGCGCTTAATTTTTTGGGCCGTCATTGTTCCCTATGAAGTTTTTTAGAAAGCCAATTTGATAACCTTGTTTCTGGTCGGATTAAGGAAAAAACGAGTCAGGCCCGAAAGCTTTCAAATCCTCGAGAATGGCGAAGGGATAATCGGAAATGAATTTGGTGGAGCCACACCAGATAGGCCACAGAGCTCGATGATCAGATGGGCGAATGGCCAATAGGCCGACAGGGGTGCGGAAGGTCAAACCCTCGAGCGTTCCCATGACCCTTTGAGAGTGCATAGATCCAGCCTTTTTCATTGCCTCAAAGAGGGCGTATATGCTTACGTACCCACTCAGGGCATCCAAGCTGGGGTAAGATTTGGTTTTTTTTCTGTATTTGGCCACAAATTCGTGGGTTTCTTTCCAGCCTAACGCCCAGAAAGGAAATGCGCTTACTCCCCAAACTCCTTCCGGGGCGTCTTTCTTTAAGGCTACGAGCGACTCCAGGACCCCGTTTTCCAGCTCGAAGTGAATTATTTGCCTGAAATAACCCAGCTTCTTGGCGCTTTTGGCAAAGCGGAGCCATTCCCTCACGCCGAGATGACTTAAGCACACCTCTGCTTTCGTCGAAAGAATTGACTGGACATAGGGACTATAATCATCCACTTTCCAGGGAAGAAAAAATTCTCCCACTGGCATCGCTTCTGGCTTCAGCTTTTTCAGCTCTTCCCAAAAATATTTTGCCCAGTTTCGGCCGAAGCCCGAATCTCGGGTAAGGAGGTAAAACCGCTTTTTCGGAAATTGGGCGGCTGTCCGGACAGCCGCTCGTTGAAAAGCTTCGGGAGCGGGGCTGATCCAAAAAAGGTTGGAGGGCTCTGCCCCGGTTGAGGCGGCTTCGATAAATTCGATGGGGAAGACCAAGAAGGGCATCCTTTGTTCCTGAGCCAGCTTGGATATCCCATGAATGGCCTCTTTCAATACCTCTCCCATAAGAAATTGTATCCTCTCTTCCCAAATTAGCTCCCGCAATTCATTCAGGTCTTTCCTCTGGATGTAAAGGCCCTCGCGAAGGACAAGCAAGAGTTGAACCCCCTTTTTTCCTTCCCTGGCATTCACCTCACCTACAGCCATCTCTGCACCCCGGAGGTATGGGTTGGCTGGCCTGCTATGGAAAGCTTGGGGGGAAGTGAGGAGACCAATTTTTACCGGTTCTGCTGGATGAGCCGGCGAAAAGAATAAGGAAAAGAAGAAAAGAATGGACAATCCAATGGCCAAGAGGGGCATCTCTTTTTTACCCCATTTACCCGAATGGAAAGCTTTTATACCTATAGTTCGATTTTCTCAGGGGCCCATAAAGGGACTCGCTATTGATCGATAAAGATCCCTGGATTTTCATTTATTTCAATTAGCTCGGGATTTCAAAGTTATCGAAAAAAAGGCTCTTGTTTAGATCATCCAATAGCACCCTATCTTAGCAGGGAGAGGTTGTCAAGGGAATTTAAAAATGCATTGAAATCTCAGGGGATTAACCTAACTCGCTCCTTTCAAAATTTTCTTGAATCAGCAAAAGATGGCAGGATCACGGAATGTCTTTATGGTAGCATTTTCGCCTTGACTAATAAAAATTTATCAATTAACCTAAATTATTTAAGCAATTTTTGTTTTCGCCAAGGGCAAATAATCATGTTCGATTCCTTGACGGACAAATTGAGTTCAATTTTCAAGAAACTCCGCGGGCACGGAAAGCTCACGGAACAAAACATCACCGAAGCCCTAAAAGAAGTACGCCTGGCCCTTTTGGAAGCGGATGTGCATTTTAAAGTAGTCAAGGACTTTATGGAGCAGGTCCGCTCTCGCGCTATTGGCCAGGAGGTTATGGAAAGCCTAACTCCGGCCCAGCAGGTGGTAAAAATCGTCCATGAAGAGCTCATCTCGCTCATGGGTGGGGTGAGCAGCAGTCTCAATCTTTCCTATAAGCCGCCCATTCCCATCATGCTGGTAGGCCTCCATGGTTCAGGCAAAACTACCACTGCCGGGAAGCTGGGAAAGTTCTTAAAGGACAAAGGCCGTAAGCCATACCTCGTTCCGGCGGATGTGCGCAGACCAGCGGCCATCGAACAGTTGCAGAAGCTTGGGGAACAGCTGGGCATCCCAGTCTTCAACCCCAACCCCCAAGAGAGTCCGTTGAAAATTTGCCAAGAAGCTCTGAGCTGGGCAGATAGCCAAGACGGGGATTTATTGCTCATGGACACAGCCGGACGCCTGCACATCGATGAAGCTTTGATGAAGGAATTGGAAGAGATTAAAAGGGAACTCACCCCCCGGGAGATCCTGCTGGTGGCCGATGCCATGACCGGGCAAGACGCAGTAAACGTGGCCAGACGATTCAATGAAGCCCTGGATATTCATGGGGTAATTCTGACTAAACTCGATGGGGATGCTCGGGGCGGTGCCGCCTTATCAATCAAGGCGGTGACCGGGAAACCCATTAAATTTATTGGCGTGGGCGAGAAATTAGATGCTCTGGAGATCTTCCATCCGGACCGCATGGCTTCCCGTATCCTGGGCATGGGCGATGTTCTCTCTCTGATCGAGAAAGCGCAAGAAGCTATCGATGCCCAAAAAGCCCAAGAACTGGAGAAGAAGTTTCTCAAGGAAGCCTTTACCCTGGAGGATTTTCTCGAGCAATTGCAACAGATTAAAAAGATGGGCTCGATCGAACAGATTTTATCGATGATTCCAGGAATGGGCCGATTCAAACTTCCCGAAGATCTTCAGGGGAGCGAGAAGGAACTGGTGAAGGTAGAGGCGATCATCAACTCCATGACCAAAGAGGAGCGACGTTCGCCGGAGATCCTCAATGGCAGCCGACGACTGCGCATCGCCAGGGGCAGCGGGACCACAGTACAAGACGTGAATAAATTACTTAAGCAGTACCTTCAGGCAAAGAAAATGCTCCGCCAATTCAAGCGCAGTGGAATGAGAGGGTTGGCCAGAGGGCTCTTCTCTTAGTTAAATTCTTGCGTTTCAAAGCGGGGAGTTCTTTTTCCGATGAAATAGAGGATTTCATCATGGGCGCAACCTTCGGGTTGCCTCATTTTCTGTAGGTGAACCCCGGGGAACTCAATATTTTACTATAAGCCCTGGATCGGAGGGAAGGGGCAGATTTTGATTTTCCGCCTGGAGAAGTGAGTTTTGGTGAGGAGGTGAAAAAGGGGTATCATGGGAGTTACCATTCGATTGACGCGGATGGGCGCAAAAAAGAAGCCCTTCTACCGACTGGTGGTGGCTGATTCGCGTTTTCCTCGGGATGGACGATTTATCGATGTAGTGGGAACATACGATCCCAACCTCAATCCGCCGGCCATCCGCTTGAATCAAGAGAAGATCAATTCCTGGTTGAAGCGCGGCGCCCATCCCACGACCACGGTGGAGAGCCTCATGAAGAAGGCCGGTCTTTCCGCTGGCGTGGCGACTGCTGGTGAGAAGAAAGCAGCTAAGGCAGATTCACCGGCTTAAATTTTGGATTCCCGAAATAAACTTAGGGCAATGGTGTGCTCGAGGGGGCGCGCTTTATGGAGCGCTGGCCCAAGGACATAACTCACAGGGAAAGGGGGCGGAGTTCCATGGAGATGAAGGATTTGATCATGTACATCGCGAAAGCCCTGGTAGATAACCCTGAGGCCGTAGAGGTCTCGGAGGTGGAAGGAGAGCAGACCTCGGTGATCGAGCTGAAAGTCGCCAAAGACGACCTGGGAAAGGTGATCGGAAAACAAGGGCGGACAGCTCGCGCCATGCGCACAATTTTAAGCGCGGCCTCGACCAAGATCCGCAAGCGAGCAGTCCTAGAGATTATCGAGTGACTACAGCCATGGATGATTCCTTGATCTGGGTCGGCCGGGTGGTCAATACGCAGGGAATCAAAGGTCGGGTAAGAATTTCCCCCTCGGGGGAGGCAGCTGCGACTTTCTCTCAAGGGACGATGGTCTATCTGGAAAATAGGCAAGGGGTAAAGAAGTCTTTGACCGTTCATTCTTCCCGTCCCCATCGCCAATTCACCATCCTCTCTTTTCGGGAAGTGCAGCGGGTTGAAGAAGCTGAGGAGTTGGTGGGCTGCTCTGTGTACGTGGCCAAAGAAAGCTTAAAGGCCCTCCCCCCCAACGAGTTCTACTGGTATCAACTTTTCGGGCTTCAGGTGAAGACGGAAAGCGGGACTTTTTTGGGGACGCTGGAAGAAATCATGCCCACGGGAAGCAATGATGTCTTTGTGGTGCGCAGGGATGGAAAGGAAGTTCTGATCCCCGCTACGGATGAAGTGGTAGTCAAGGTAGATCTGCCAGCAAGAACCATGGTGATCCACCCCCTGGAAGGATTGTTACCCGAAGATGATCTTTGATGTTCTGACCATTTTCCCCAAGATTTTCGCTTCTCCTTTGTCGGAGAGTCTTCTGAAGAAAGGCTTGGACAAGGGATTGATCCAGGTTCGGGTCTGGAATCTGCGTGACTTTGCTGAGGATAAGCACCGGATGACTGATGATTATCCTTACGGAGGCGGGGCAGGCATGGTGATGAAGCCCGAGCCGGTTATCCGGGCTGTTGAAGCCATCAAAGAGGAAGATCCGGACGCAAAATCTGCCCTCCTCACCCCTCAGGGCGAGCGTTTTCATCAGGGGTTGGCCAAGAGGATGAGTGCCCATAAGCATTGGATTCTGATCTGCGGACGTTACGAAGGCCTGGATGAAAGGGTGCGTATGGCGGTAGTAGATCAGGAGATCTCCATCGGAGACTACGTGCTCACCGGAGGAGAGATTCCCGCGTTAGTGTTGATCGATGCGGTCAGTCGGTATATTCCGGGATTTCTTGGAGGTGAGCATTCCGTGGAGGAAGATTCTTTTTCCCAGGGCCTCTTGGAGTATCCCCAGTACACTCGCCCGCCGGTCTTCCGAGGCCTGACCGTACCAGAGGTCCTCCTCTCCGGGAATCATGCTCAGATTCAGCGCTGGAGGCGTAGGGAATCCTTAAGACGAACCTTCCAGAGGCGGCCCGATCTTCTTGAGCGGGCCCTTCTCTCGGAAGAAGACCTGACTTTTCTCAGGGATCTTAGGAACCAGAAAGAGATGGCCGGCCAGGGCTGATCCTCTTAGCCGGCCTTCATTGAATGAGTCTCGGAATAGATTGAGATAGGGAGAGGTAATCATGAGAGCCCTTGAACAATTAGAAAAAGAACAAATGCGCACTGACCTACCCGATTTTCGGCCCGGGGATACAGTCAAAGTTCACGTGAAGATAAAAGAGGGTGAAAAAGAACGGATCCAGGTTTTTGAAGGCACGGTGATTCGCAAACGGCGGGGAGCCAGCCGATCCAGCTTCACCGTTCGCAAGATCTCTTATGGAATTGGAGTAGAACGCATTTTCCCCACCCATTCTCCGGCCATTGATCGAATCGAAATAGTGCAAAGGGGGAAAGTTCGCCGGGCCAAACTCTATTACCTAAGACAGCTCAAAGGAAAAGCAGCCAGGATCAGAGAGCGAAGAGTAAGTCAAGTGGAGCAATGAGTTGGAGCCTTTCGAGAAAGAACTTCGGGCTCGAGGCTTTCGCCTAATTGCCGGGTTGGATGAAGCAGGGAGGGGGCCGCTGGCCGGTCCAGTAGTGGCCGCAGCCGTAGTCCTTCCAGAAGCCGGGAAATTAAAAGGCATTGACGATTCCAAGAAGCTTTCTGCCGGGCAGAGAAGAGAGGTTTTTTCTCTTCTCCTAAGGAAGGCATCTGCGATCGGCCTGGGCCTGATTGAAGCCCAAGAGATCGACCGTCTGAACATCCTGCGGGCCTCCCTAAAAGCCATGGAGATGGCTGTGGGGGATCTTCCCATCACCCCAGATTTTCTCCTGATCGATGGCCTCCATTCTATCAGCCTTCCTATTTCTCAACGAGCAGTCCCCCAAGGGGATAGGCGCTGCCTCTCCATTGCTGCGGCCTCCATCGTGGCCAAGGTAACTCGGGACCGATTAATGGAAGCTTACCATGATAAATACCCCGAGTATAATTTTGCTCAGCACAAGGGATATGGTACAAAGGAGCACCTCCAGGCTATCCGCAAATACGGTTGTTGTCCCATCCATCGTCGATCTTTCAAGACGATCTATCAACTTTCTCTCCTATGACTCAGGAGCGTCTCTCCCTCGGCAAGAAGGGTGAGGATCTAGCCATCGCCCAGCTTAAGGCGCTGAAATACAAGATCCTGGAGCGGAATTACAAGTGTCCTCTCGGTGAAATTGACATCATTGCTCGGGAGAAGGATATGCTTGTTTTTGTGGAAGTGAAGACCCGGGCCACGAGGGATTTCGGCGGGCCAGCAGCTGCGGTAAATGAACGCAAACAGCGGCAGCTTTCGAAGGTGGCCCTGACCTATCTCAACCAGAAGAAGCTCACAAAATTTCCTGCCCGTTTTGACGTGGTAGCCATAGAACTAATACCTCCCTCTCCGCGAATTGAAGTAATCCGAAATGCCTTCGAATTGTGCTATGGTTAAAAAATAGAATGCTATCCCCCATGGATCTGTCCGTCCTGAATGATCGAGAAGGATTTCGCCAGCGCGTAATAGACGCTTTGGCACGAGCTCCGCTTGATTACCTGGAACAGCTTCGATTTATCGAAGAACAGAAATACAGCCCAACGCCTTGGGAAGGAGCTGGAATTCTCCTGCCCCTTTATTTCTCCGACCAATACGTCTTCCTTCTGAACAAGCGGTCAAGAAGGGTCCAGCAAGCCGGAGACCTCTGTGCCCCGGGCGGAGGGATTCATTCTTTTTGGGATACCCTATTCCAGAAGGTTCTCCGGTCCGGCCTTCTGCCCTGGACAAGAGGGCCGGGTTTCGACCTGGCCAAGCAAAGGGGAAAGGAGGTTTATAAGAAAATTCTTTTCTTCTTGGGCAATGCTCTACGAGAAAGCTGGGAAGAAATCCGTTTGAGCCCGTTCAACGTGGAATTCCTGGGACCTTTGCCAACCTACCGCCTGCAATCCCGGCGACGGATTATTTTCCCAGCAGTAGGAAAGGTGAGGCAGAACTGGCAACCAAAGCTTAGTTGGGAAGTGGAAAGGATCGTTCCCATTCCCTTGCAAGCCTTCTTCCATACGGAGAACTATGCCCTCTATTCTCTGGAAGTGCCAGAAAACTTAATTGCCCATGGGATTCCTAATCCCTGGGAGTTCCCCTGCTTGGTCTATAGGGAAGATGAAGAAGAGGAAATCCTCTGGGGAGCAACCTTTAATGTCATTCGCTCCTTCTTGAGAATCGTCTTCGATCTTCCACTCCCATCTCCAGATGGACTAAGGGTCATCCGCAAGCCGCTTGTTTCGCACTACTTTTCGGGAAGCCGTGAATCCTGAAGACCTGAAAGGAAAAATCCATGAATCCGGAAATAAGAAGAGTAAGTTTAGTCGGCACAGGGACTCTTGGGACACAGATTGCCATTCAGGCTGCCTCCTATGGATATGAGGTAAAAACGTACGATCCGGACCCAGAAATTTTTCATAAAACTCTTAAAAAAACCTGTGCCTCCATGAAGGCCTTTGGGAAAAGCCCTACAATACCGTTGGAGAAATGGGAGGAAGGAGCTCAGAAGGTCAAGCAAGTCAGGGATTTGAGCGAGGCCCTGAAAGATGCAGACCTGGTCATCGAAGCCATCCCTGAAATCCTGGAGTTAAAAAGAAAAGCATTCGCCCAAATCGATTCCTTGGCTCCCCAGGGTGCGGTCTTGGCCACGAACAGTTCTTCCTTACCCATCTCCAGAATCGAGAGTGCTACCAAAAGGCCGGAAAAATGCCTGAACATCCATTTTTACCAACCAGCTATTGGTATGAATATCGTAGATATCATGGGGGGCACGAAGACAACGGCTGAGACGATTGAAGCGGCTAAACAATGGGTCCGCTCGATCGGGTGCATTCCCCTGACCGTAAAAAAAGAGATCCTTGGTTTTTGTTTTAACAGTGTATGGCGAGCCATAAAGCGCCAAACGTTGTATATGTGGGCTGGTGGATATGTAGATTTTCGGGATATTGACCGGGCCTGGATAGTCTTTACGGGAATGAACCTGGGTCCTTTCGGAATCATGGATCAAGTAGGCTTGGACGTAGTCTATGACATCGAGATGGTCTATTACAATGAGTCGAAGGACCCGAAAGATTATCCACCCCAAGCCCTTAAGGCCATGGTGGAAAGAAAAGAGCTTGGTGTGAAGACGGGAAAAGGATTCTACACTTATCCGAATCCGGAGTATGCCAGGCCTGATTTTTTGAGGGGGAATTAAGAGTGAAGAATTAAAAATGAACAAATAAGAGTTAAGCAAAAAAGGGATGAATTCTTAAATCTTCATTCTGAATTTTATCCTTCCTTTTCTTCTAAGGAGGCAAATTCTTTCAAGAGCTCTTTTTGACGCTTGCTCAATTTGGTGGGGACCTTGACGGTCAACTGAATGTGCTGATCCCCTTTTCCGAACCCGTCCAGATGAGGAATACCCTGGCCGCGTAAGGTAAAAACTTGACCGCTCTGCGTTCCGGGGGGGATGGATAGTTTTTTGGAAGCATTTAGGGAAGGGACTTCAATCTCTGCTCCCAATGCGGCCTGGGTGAAGGAGATGGGAATTTGGCAAAGAATGTCATCCCCATGACGTTCAAAGAAGGGATGCGGCTCCACGTGTAAGACCACATAAAGATCACCAGGCCGTGCACCCCGCTCGCCTTCTCCTCCTTCACCACTTACCTTCAACCGACTGCCCGTATCCACTCCAGCGGGGATCTTGATTGGAATTTTTTTAGGCTTTTTAATCCTCCCGGTGCCTCGGCATTCCTTACAGGGGTGGGGAATAAAAAAACCTTGACCCCGGCATCGCGAGCAAGTGGTACGCAGAGTGAAAAACCCCTGCGAATGAGTCACCTGACCAGTTCCATGGCAGGCTGGACATTCTTCCTTCTTCGTCCCCGGTTGAATCCCTGAGCCCCGGCAGATACTGCAATACTCCAGGCGTTCAATCTCAATTTCTATCTCTTTACCCAGGGCGGCATCCATGAAAGGAATCGTTAAGTCATAGCGGAAATCTGCTCCTTTCTTGGGGCCAGCTGCCCTGCGGCGTCCCGTTCCAAATCCAAAAAAATCCTCGAAGATGTCACTGAAAGTAGAAAAGATGTCTTCAAACCCGGCAAACCCGGAAAATCCTGTTCCTCGCAGGCCTTCGTGGCCATACCGATCATAGAGATCCCGCTTTTCGGGGTCGCGAAGAACCTCATAAGCCTCCGAAGCCTCCTTGAACTTTTCTTCAGCCTCTTTGTTCCCTGGATTTCGATCGGGGTGGAATTGGAGGGCTAACTGACGGTAGGCTTTTTTAATTTCAGCTTCCTGGGCATTACGGGGAACTCCCAGGATTTCATAATAGTCTTTTTGGGTCATATCCCCCGCTTATCCTCTCGTAAAATAAATATTAACATTCTAAGCCCTGTTGTCAAGGCGGATGAAAATCCCTTCCTTTTTCATTTTTTCTGTATGAATAAGGCCCAGATTCCCATTTGTACCCCCAAATTGGGGACAAGCGGAGTTCCAAAAACTCGCCGGCTCGAAAGGAAGCGCGACCTCAAGTGGGGGGATCCAATTTTAGAAGAAAAAAAGATTCTCAGGTCATCTTGACAACGATGTCGCCGATGAGGTTGGCCGCTTCATCGCCTCTATCAGCCGCATTGGAGAGATGGCGATATATTTCTCGCATCTTGAGCATGTAAACCGTATCCGTCCCCTGGAAAAGGTCGGCTAAAGCCCGGTGGTAGGCACTTTCCATCTCATTCTCGCAGGCCTTGGCTTTAGTGGCGTGCTCCAGAGCGATATTGGGGTATTTCTGGATGAGACGAATGGCGTCGCTCAGCTCCCGGGCAGCTTTGCGCAGGATGTCGATCATCCGGATTATGTGGTTGTTAGGGTTTACTTCGTATATTTCCATCTCGTCCACCGTTCGGTCGGCATAATCCATGACGTCATCTATAGCCCGGGAAAGGGAGAAGATATCATCCCGGTCAAAAGGAGTGACGAAAGTCTGGTTGAGTTCCTCGATCAGGATGCGCCGCAGCTCATCAGCCTCTCGTTCTATCTCCTTCACTTTAGTCCTCTTCCCTCCATCCACGCCCTCCGCCCAGGCGTGCAGAGCATCGAGGCCTTCCAGGACTTTTTCGGACTGGGCATAGAGCATCTCACAGAAATCACACTTCTTTTTACCGAACCAAGGCATTATTTTTCCTTTCTCTGATTGGTTCTTTGAGAATATTTTAGGCCGGGATTCATAACCCTGTCCAGAGAATTTTAGATGAAACTCTTGAGGATTAGGAGAGACAAAGCGGAAAGGGCAGCTGACCCTGGAATCGTGATGATCCAGGTAAGAAAGATCTGTCGACCCACGCCCCAGCGAACGGCTCCGAGGCTTTGAGCAGATCCTGCTCCCAGAATGGAGGAAGAAACAATCTGGGTAGTGCTTACAGGAAAACCGAAAAGAGAGGAGAGGTAAATGATTGTTGAGGAACAAGCCTGGGCACTAAACCCGTGGACTGGCCTTACTTTATAGAGCCTTGTTCCTAAAGTTTTCATGATCCTCCATCCTCCCAAGCTCACTCCCAAAGCTAAAGCCAGAGAGCAAATCAGGATGACCCATTCAGGGACATAGAAAACGTTTTGGGGCATCGGCTGGTATATTTTTTCAATCACTTTTGGGGAGATGCCGTGAAAGATGATCAGGGCCAGGCTGATGATCCCCATGCCCTTTTGGGCGTCGTTCGTTCCATGGCTCAGGGCCAAAGTGATCGAGGTGAGGATCTGCCACCGTTTAAAGAATCGGTTGGCCCGCGTAGGTTTGAAGTTTTCAAAGATCACAAAAACCATTTTGGTCAAATAACGACCCGCAATCAACCCAATTATGGGGGTGAGGATGAGGATGGCTAAAACCTCCAAGACTTTTCCCCAGTGAATCCATTCAGGCCCGGAACCCATGATTACGGCACCCAACAGTCCGCCAATCAAAGCATGGGAGGAGCTGGATGGCATTCTGAAGTACCAACCTCCGATGTTCCAGAGTATCGATCCAATGAGGGCGGCGAATATAGCGTCAATGCTGATGTTTTGGGGGCTCACAATTCCTTTCCCCAAGGTCTGGGCAACAGCCGTTCCCAGAAACCATGCTCCGATGAACTCGAAGATGGCAATGATCAAAAGGGCTTCTCTGGGCCGCAAGGCCCCTGTGATTACCGGGGTGACTACAATATTGGCACTGTCGTTAAACCCATTGCTGAATTCGAAGGATAGAACGATGGCGATCAGCAAAATAGCGATGATCAGGACGTTGGCTTCCAATAATTCACTCTCCGTAAGCCTGCCTAAGGATTTGAATGGTATGAAAGGTTTTCACTCCAGTTTGATGGGCGATCTGCATCCGGCAGGCTTCACAATCTGAAATTACCCTTCGGGCATCTAATTTTCGGATGGCCTGGAAAATTTCTTCTCCTATTTCTCTGGCGACCGCATAGTTATCCCGCTTAAACCCATAAGTTCCTGCCAAACCGCAGCATCCTTCTGGTAACTCGATTATTTGCAAACCAGGAATGAGATAAAGCAGTTCTAAAGCTGGGAGTCCCACTTGCAAGGCCCGAAGATGGCAGGGTACATGGTAATAATAGGTTTCATTTATTTTTTTAAAATTGGTGTTCAATCTTTGTTCTTCGTATAGCCTAAGCAAAAATTGCGAAATTTCGTAAAGATTTTCCGCGACAACTGAAGAACCTGGAATATGCAAGATATATCCGTACTCCTGCATTAAGGTCATCCCGCAGCTCGGGGAAGAGAAGACAACCTCCAACCCTTCATCGACACTCTTCCTCAGAGACTTTAGATTTTTCTCCCCTAACCGGGCCGCCAGGTCAAAAAAGCCATTCCCGATCAAGGGAAGCCCGCAACACTCTTGCGCGGGGAGAGTAACCCGAAATCCATTTTTCTCCAAAACCTCCACCACAGCCCGGCCCAGAGCAGGGTCGATATAGTTGGTGTAGCAGCCATAAAAATACGCGATAGGCTTCCCGCTCATAAATGGCCTTGAACGAAACCATCTTTCGAAAGTTTGTCGGCGGAAAAAGGGAATTTTTGTCCGGCGGTCAATTCCCAGGCCACGGTCTAAAAGCCAACGGAAAAAAGCCCATCCGACGAGCCAATTGGAAAAGGGCGCTGTCCAGCTTCCAAGCCTTTCAAGCAGATAGGAATGGCCGAGGAGCCATTCCCTGGAAGAAGGCCTGCGCTTTTTCCCCCAAGCTATCCGCGATCGTACATGCAACTCTGGAATGGGCACGTTATGCGGGCAGACCATCTCACAGATTTTGCAATAATCGCAGAAGGCAAGCCAATCTGAGGGAATTGCTTTCCTCTGCAAGCGGAAGCGTTCCGCATCCGGTCCGGAAAGCTTGGGGCCGGGGAAAAGACCCGTGGTCTGCAGCACCGGGCAGTAAACATTGCAGATCGAGCACTTGATGCATTGGTCGATGTTGGATTTCATGTTTTTTCTTGCCACAGAGGACACAGAGAACACAGAGAGGGATCAAAATTGAAATTCAAAAAAAGCAAAATTCAAAATGATAATGCAAATTTCTAAATGAAAGGCGAAAAAAATTTTGGATTTTGGTATGCAGTTTTGGTTCTTGAATTCTTATATACTCTGTGTCCTCTGTATTACTAACTTGCAAACTCTCGAAATTTTGTTAAGCATAATCAGGCTGCAAGTTCTGAAAGTTTTGTAATTGGGATATGTTGCGTATGAAGAATGGCAGTAACAATTACCCGCCCTTTATTGGTCAG
>JACRCA010000318.1 GCA_016234425.1 Deltaproteobacteria bacterium
ACAGGTCAGGTTCAGGACCTGCTTCCATCCCTCCTCAAGGAAGGCTTCTGCAACCCAGCTTTTCAACAAAGATGGGGTTGATATCACTCTTGATTCTTTTGCCTCGATTGATGCGATCTGGGCCCCATCGTCGTAGAACTCAGCTATCACCCTGATAGGATAGTCGGTTCTGTTATGGTAGGTGTACGTGTATGCCCACAGATCTTCCACGGCTAAACAAAAGATTGCAAGGGCCGCCAAGACGGCCAGGCCGCCTCTTGTAACGCTCGAATCTCCCATTTTGCTGTTGATCATACTTCTTACCCTTCTCCCGTGCCCCTGGCTATCTTCAGTTTCTTGTGAGAGATAGTCGTTGTGATGACCTGGAAAGCGAGGAGGGCGACAACGAGGCCCATGCAGACTACAGAGATGGGCCGGGAGAAGAATACGGCGAAGCTCCCGCCGGAGAGGCTTAAAGACTGGCGGAAACTCGATTCGAGAATCGGGCTAAGCACATAGGCCATGGCCAGAGGGGCCGGCTCAAAGCCGAATTTGCGCATCAGGTAGCCTGCGAAACCGAATATGACCATTAAATAGATGTCGAATACCGAGTTGTTCACCGTATAGACACCTATGAGACAGAAAAAGAGTATGAGGGGGAAGAGAATCGTGTAGGGCACTTTCAGTATTTTTGTCCATATGCCGATGAGAGGAAGATTAAGGATCAATAACATGACGTTGCCGAGGTACATGCTCATCACCAGTCCCCAGAAGACATCGGGATGGTCTTTGACGAGGAAGGGACCGGGTTGAATCCCGTGTATCAGGAGGCCGCCATAGAGAACGGCCATGACGACATTCGGCGGTATTCCGAGAGAAAGGAGTGGTATGAGACAGGATTGAGCGGCAGCGTTGTTTGCAGACTCGGGCGCGGCAACGCCCTCGATGACGCCGGTGCCGAATTTCTCAGGATGCCTGGAGAATTTTTTCTCCAGGGCATAGGAGACAAAAGAACTGAGCACAGCCCCGCCTCCGGGGAGGATCCCCGAGAAGAATCCGATGATAGTCCCCCTGACAATGGCCCATTTCGCTTCAAGGGAGGCCTTCAGAGATGCGAAAAGGCCGGTAAGTTCTGTCTTGTATATGTCCCTCTTTATTGAATCCTCGATGTTAAGAAGAACTTCCGAGATGCCGAAGAGTCCCATAACAAGAGGTACGATGCCGACGCCATCCATTAGCTCCTTGAAGCCCAGAGCAAACCTCGGTGAGGCAGTGAAGGGATCCAGGCCCACCAGCCCGACAAGGAGGCCAAGGAGGGCCATCATGAGGGATTTAAGCATGGAGCCCTGCGTCAAAAATGTGAGTATCACCAGCCCCATGCACATGAGCGAGAAATACTCGGGGGGGCCGAATTTCAGGGCCGCTTTTGCAAGGGGATAAGCCAGGAACATGAGGCCCACGATGGAAAGGGTTCCGGCAACAAAGGAACCGATTGTGGAAACCCCCAAAGCTATCCCCGCTTTTCCTTTCCTTGCCATCTGGTACCCGTCCAGGCAGGTAGTTACGGAAGAGGCCTCTCCCGGGATATTGGCAAGAATGGCGGTGATGGACCCGCCATACTGGGCGCCGTAGTAGATGCCTGCCAGCATGATAATGGCGCCCACAGGAGAAATGTGAAAGGTAATGGGCAGAAGGAGCGACATGGTGCCCGTGGGACCGAGCCCAGGGAGGACTCCGATCAAGGTCCCGGTAAAGACCCCTATAAAGCAATAGAAGAGATTAACAGGCTGGACAGCCACCTGGAGACCATAAAGCATGTTTTGTACAAGTTCCATATTACCCACCGAAGATATAGAAGACTGAGCCCAGGGGAAGAGGCAATCCCAGGGCTGTCACAAAGAGAGCGTACGATGATGCTACGGTGAGTATCGAAACAATAAGGGCCATTGAAAGCCTTCTTCGGCCAATGATCCAAACCAGCACAGTCATGAGGAGAAAAGTGGCTAGTGGGAAACCGAGAAAATTGAAGACGGCCCCATAGGCGGCAAGGATGATGAGAATGAAAACCGGTTTTCTCCACATAATCGGGGGAGCTTCCTCCCCCTTCTTGTTGTCCTGAAGTTTTCGGACCAGTGCCTTAACGAACATCCCCACAGACATTAGACCGAGCAAAAGAGCTATCCCGAATCCGGCGAATCCGGCGCCGGGGTTGCTTCCCGTGCCCAATCCCAACCGATAGGCCATGATGCCTGCGCCAAGACTGAGCAGGGTCAGGAAGGCCCCTGAAATCAGATCACGTGCTCCCACAAGAACTCCTTGAATCCGTCATAGAACTTACTTCTTTCCGCCTTTGTACAAGCCTGCCTCCTTAATCAAGTCTTCGTATGTTGCGCTCGTATTTTTCAGGTAATCGAAGAGGGGCTTCCCCGTCATCGGCTGCGGCGCCAACTCCTGCTCGTGGGCTATCTTCTTGAAGATCTCGCTGTTCATCCCGTCATTAAAAGCTTTTTCCAGGGCCTTCCTCACGTTGTCGGGCATTCCTTTAGGCGCAAGAATCACGGCCAGCAAGGGGACGTCGAAGTCGTACTTCATATCTTTGAAGGTAGTCTGAGTCCCGTGGCCTGCGGCATAACCGATCTTCTCGTCAGAGAGGATAATCCTCACATTGTCCGCCAGCACGTGGCTCCGGTATGGCGCAGCAGTGCCGCCGCCCACCATTATGTGGCCTCCGAGAAGTGCGGTCATGGTGGGGCCGTCGCAGGCATAGGGAACCCCCTTGAAGGTGAAACCCTCTTTTTTCGACATCTTTACCATGCCGAAATAGAAGGAAGAAGCCGTGCAGTGTCCGAAGGTAAGCTGATCCTTATTCTTTTTGGCCCAATCCACCATGTCTGACCATTTCTTGAACTGACTGTCCCCTTTGACTGTCCAGACTGTTTTCCATCTGCCGATGAGCATGAAATGGTCGATATCTTTAAAGGGATCATACTGGAGATCGCTTATATGGGGCGCCCGGGTGACGGCAGTATCAGTAGTCAAGAGAAGGGTGTATCCGTCCGGCTTTTCGTTTCTCAAGAGAGAAGTTGCCACTGTTCCGCCGCCACCCGCCTTGTTGATGACCACGATTTTCTGACCCAGGCTTTTTTCAGAGCCTTCCGCCAGTGTACGGGCAAGAACATCGGCTGAGCCGCCTGGAGGCAACCCTACCCACAAGTTTATGGGACGGGCGGGAAACTTCGCCTGGGCCAGGGAATCGGAGCAGATTAAGCCGATCCCGACAACTATTGCTACGGCCAAGATCAATACGTTTTGTGCGCTACGTCTTTTCATGTGACTTCTCCTTTCAATCCGAATGATTCCCCACAATATGCTGTAGGGTAACAACATTCCCTCGCCCCTTCGGGGGGAGAGGGCAGAGCCTGCCTTGTACTTGATACGGGGGTGAGGGGGATATGGTTCCCATTTCCCATAAGCCGGTCATTCCATCATCTCAATCTCTGCGCCCAGGGACACCATAAGGTTGTGAAAGCCAGGGAAAGACACCCCGCAATACTCTGCGTCGGAGATCTCTGTTGTTCCACTGGCCGTAAGGGCAGCTACCGCGGTGGCCATGACAATCCGGTGGTCGTGACGACCATCGATTTTTGCTGCCTTCAGCTCTGAGTGGTAGATGGTCAGGGTGTCTTGTGTCTCGTCAAAACGCCCGCCCATCTTCGTCAGTTCTTCCTTGATGGATCGGGTGCGATCGGTCTCCTTGAGGCGGCTTGCACCGATGTTCTTGAGTACCGTTCTTCCTGAAGCTTTGCAGCCCAACACAGCAAGGGCCGGGACCGCATCAGGGGTTCCCGAGCAGTCGATCTCAATGCCATGCAGCGCGCTGCCGCCCTCCACAGTTACGGTGCGATCGCCATCCTCGAAAATCACCTTGCCCCCCATCTCCTGAATGATGTGGGGATAGGCCCGTTCACCGGCCCAGTCTTCGGGGTCCATGTCCTGGAAAACCACCTTTGACTCGGTTATTGCTGCCGCAACCATGGGGTAGCCCGAACTGCCCCAATCCGCTGGGACATGGGCACTGAACCCGGTGTAACGCTGATTGCCGGGAATGGTGAATTCCTCATAATCCTTGTGGGTGACAATGACACCCGCCTTATTCATCCAGGCCATGGTCATGTCTACGTAGGGATGCTCCACCAGGTCTTTAATGTGGACAGTAACTCCCTCAGGCGTTAGGGCTCCGGCCAGAAGGAGGGGGGTGAGCCACTGGGAATTGACACCGGGCAGGGTCGTGCTGCCTCCCTTCATTGGCCCCCGCACCACGAGGGGTGCAGTGCCGGAATTGCGGGTGGAGAAGACCTTCGCTCCCAGTTCGTTGAGGGCATCGATGAGAGGTTGGGCAGGCCTGTAGCATATCTGGTAGTCGCCTGATACGACCGAGCAGCCGTCGATAAGGGATGCTATTGCGGTGATCATGTAGTAACCGGTGCCGGAGTTGCCTGCATCCAGGACGCATGGAGGTACCTGCGGCCGATTTGCCACCCCCTCTAAGATCCATTCTCCCGGTTGGCTCGTATCTGTCCTTGCTCCCAGGGCTCGCATCATGTTGGCGATGGAAAAGCTGTCTATGCCGGGCAGAGGGTTGCCGATCCTCGTTACTCCCTCTGCTAGCCCTCCGAGAATGATGGCCCGCGCTGTGGCCGATTTGTTGCCGGGGATCCTTGTCGTCCCCTTCAGGTTGGATGGCGATACGAAAAATCTCATAAATACCTCCGTTCTTTAAGCTTTAAATCATCGGCAGGCACGGATAAGTTTTCAGCGACAGTAGCAGGATTTAGCCGAGGGCGTACTTTTTTCAAAGTGAACGCTCCATCATCTCCGACTTGAGAAAGCCCCTGGCAGCGGATACGCGGTCAGCCGTTTCCAGCAGGGGCTGAAGGCACTTTTCAAGGAGGTCACCGAGGCTTACCATGTGGGAGAAGACGGGGATATTGATCCCCGCATCCACGACCCCTCCGTGATTGAAGACCGGAGCGGCTATGGCTCTCACGCCTGCAACATATGCCTCATCGTCAAGGGCATACCCTTTCATCCGCACCTCTTCCAGTTTTTGGTCCAGCACCTTTCCCCGCGGACCCGCCAGGATCGCGATTTCCGGATCTCGGAGCAACTCCTTTACAATACTGTCGCGCTCGACCTCGTCCAAGAAGGCAAGAATTACCTGACCGATTGAAGAATTATAGGCATTCAGCCTGCTTCCTACGTGAAGATCGATATTTAATATCTGTTTCTTCTTGATCCGTTCCACATAAACGATCTCCGTGCCGTCCAGGATGCCGAGGTTCACGTTTTGGCCGACCATCTCAGAGAGTTGTTCGAGAAAAGGAAGGGCCACCTTCCTTACGTCCATACCCGAAAGCGCAGTGTAACCTAAAGACATAACCCTGGGAGAAAGTGCGTAGAGCTTGGTGTCGCCCTCGTACGTAATGTATTTGAGCGCCGCAAGTGTGCGAAGAAACCGCAGCACAGTAACCTTTGGAAGGCCGGTCCTGTTCACCACTTCCTGAAGCCTCATCCTGGGCGAGGCAGGCGTGAAAGCTTCCAGAACTTGGAGACCGCGCTGGATACTGCTTATTAGGGAAGTACTTGGCATAGTTCCGTCATATGGAATCTAATTTTCATATCACAGCACAAAATTATCATACCGACGATTACTCGTCAAGAAAAAAATGAAATCCGGATTCTCTTTGTATTCATACCAGCGATGATGCTGCTATGGATGTCCATGCCCTTCGGGCAGGACAGGTTATAGACGCCCGCCAACTTCGATAAGAGCAAGAGATACACCCCCCCACCCAAACCAAAAGCCCTCGAATTTCAGATAGACTACTCGGATTCCCAGCTTTCTTTCTATGAGACTGCCCCCTGATCAGGATTTTGAGGTTTCCGCAGATCATCCCACCGTTTAAGGGAAGTTCAGAATGCCGAGGGGTAGTTCGCCCAAATTTTGAAGGTCAGCCTCTCCGTTTCTTCAGAAGTCCCCCTTTGGCGCCTTGCCTTCGGCCCTACTTTCTTCTTGACCTTGCCCTTTTTTATATTTTATTCTCTACCCATTAGAAAGCAAGTTCTTATCAAACAGGCCGACAAGGATCTTTACGAACTGAAGAGTATTATGGCAGCCGAAACTGGAAGGCCAAGTATGTGAACACGGTGGCCCATGAACTGGCCAAGCTCCAGGACAACGTCTATGCTTACTTTTTTGAGTGGGGAGGAATCGGTTCCGGACCGTCTCCTTTCGATTTCACTTACGGTTCCGGTCACGAGGCAGAGATCCCCTTCTTTTTCGGGAATGATAAGGGCCTCTTCGGCCCTTCCTTTTGTCCCCGCCAATAAGGCCGGCCGGAAAGACCTTCAGCAGGTCATGATGAAGTATCTCCAAAACTTCTCCTGGACGGGAAATCCGAACATCCAGCCGGGACTGCACCCATGATGGAATCGAAAAAATGGTCTAACGCTCAGGGGGCGCCCAGCCATCCTCAGTGCGTGTCCAGGGGTACAGCCATTAGGAGGCCTGAAGAAAATCTTCCTGGCATTGGGTTGAACAATTATCGGAAGTATACTGCGGATCAAAACTTGGTTCCGCTTGATTGAAGTTATTTCTAAAAGGAAAGGAGAATGATCATGAGTAACGAGGTATACCAAAAAGTGGCCGAGGTACTTAACACCCTTCCTAACGGTTTTCCCCCGACGGAAAGCGGTGTGGAAATTAAACTGCTGAAAAAAGTTTTTGAGCCGGATGAGGCCGAGCTTTTCTGCAAATTGAAGCTCAACTATGAAACCGCTGAACAGATCGCCCGGCGCTCCGCTATTCCCGCGGAAGGACTTTCCGAAAAGCTGGAATCCATGTGGGGAAGGGGACAGATCGAGAGCCGGGAAGAAGGCGGGAAACGGGTCTTTCGATTGGCGCCCTGGGTGGTAGGCATTTACCGTTGTTATGAGCTTATCGATCCTTTCAACCACCTGAGAACTGTGTGCCGTTCCCGGTTCGCCGAGGAAAAGTTCGAAATCGAAGGTCGCCCGTCTTCCACGCCGTCGAGCCGGGTGGACGGAATAGACGGTTCTCCCTGAAATCACCGGAATATTCCGGAAGAGTCCCGGATCATCTGCCGTTCTAAGGACAAGCGCCAAGGCCTCAGATCACCCCACCGTTTAAAGGAAGTTCAGAATGCAGAGGGGGTAGTTCGCCTACATTTTGAAGATCAAATTTCCAAAAGTCGTCGCAGTAAAAGAGTTTGCATATCACGCCGTCCGTCAGCAATCAACAAGACATACACCCGATTACTTATGACCCGATAGATCAGTCGATAGGGCTTAAAAAAAACTTCCCTGTAATCACGAATTCCTAAAGACAGTAATTCTTTCGGATAAACCCCACGCTCTGGATATTCCGATAGACTCTCAAATGCACTCTCGATTTTCGACAGCACCTGTTCCGCTTTCCCCGGGGCATCATGACGGGCTATGTAATGGTAAAGTTCCTCCAGATCTCTTGAGGCATCAGCGCTCAGAAAAACTGTGAAAGACATCAAAATTCCTTCCGTTGTTTTCGTAAGCGTTTGATGACGTCTGTAGCCGGTTCGACCTGGTTTCCCTCAATTTGACGATTACCGAGGGCCAGAATTTTTAAAAGAGTCATCGTTTCCTGGGCTTGCTCGTAACTCTCGATGTCCATCATGACCACTTTGGCCTCACCATTTTGGGTGATGACCAGGGGTGCTCGTTGTTCGCCCATATTTCGGATTATTTCGGCGGCGTGGGCCTTCAGATAGCTAATCGGTCTAACCTGATTGGATAATTTCATAAAAATCCCCTCGTTTCAAATGGAATAGGACTGATTATGGTCCGAAAACAGGTCGAGGTCAAGAAAATCTTTGGGATGATTTTTGGGATGGGCTTTATGTTCTCCCCCCACGTGACTTCAATCTAAAAAAATCTTCAGACCTAAACATTCTCCGTCAAGCCAAATCCTGGCTACCCCTGGTACAGGGCGACTTATAAGGTTTTTAGAACCCGCCACTCGCAACTCGTCCTGCCGCACTCTCCCCGGCCACCCAGCCGGTAGAAAAGGCGGCCTGGAGATTATAGCCCCCGGTTTTTCCCTGGATGTCCAGGACCTCCCCGCAAAGAAAAAGGCCAGGGACGATTTTGGATTCCAGGGTCTTGGGGTTGACCTCTTTCAGAGAGACCCCGCCGGCCGTGACGATGGCTTCTTCCAGGGGCCGGGCGGCGGTGATGGTAAACCTTAAATCGCTAAGCAGGGTCCTTATCCGGGATCGCTCTTCCGCGGTTATTTGATTTCCTTTTTTATCCCCGGGGATGTCGGCCAGGGCCAGGAAAACCGGGATCATTTTACTGGGCAATAATAATTTCAAAATCCCGGACAACCCTTTTAAATGATGGGCCTTGAACTCCCTCTGCAGCCGGCCGTCCAACTGGTCCTGGGTTAAAGCGGGTTTGAGATTGAGGGAGACTTCCACTTTTCCCTGACCCAGGTGATCGACCACCCCTCCGCTCAAGGTCAGGATGATCGGCCCTGAAACCCCGAAGTGGGTGAAGAGCATCTCGCCGAATTCCGAATCCTTTTTCCGGCCGTTGACCATCACCGTGGTCGAGACATTTTTTAATGATAAACCCTGGAGGTCTTTGACCCAGGATTCCTTGGCCTCCAGGGGGATCAAAAAAGGACGGATCGGGTTTATGCTGTGTCCCACCTTTTTAGCCAGAAGGTAACCGTCCCCGGTGGAACCGGTCCTTTGATAAGAGGCCCCGCCGCAAGCCAGGATTACGGATTGGGCCTTATAGATCTCCTTCCGACTGACGACCCCCTCCACCCGGCCGGAATGGAC
>JACRCA010000314.1 GCA_016234425.1 Deltaproteobacteria bacterium
GGTGGCCAGGGGGAAAGCCGAGTTTCCCCCTGATGAGGTAACGGCGCTTCGTAAGGCTTTCAAGGTGAGAACACTTATGGTGCATCCAGACATGGCCCTGGATCGGTTTCGGCGGCTGAGCCAGGAATTTGACCTCTCTTTCGCCTCTCCTCCCGACTCTCGGGAGAAAACCTGGGTGTATGGGTTGGATAAGGAGAAGACGGAGGCTGCTTTTTTGAAAAAGCGCAAGATCGTGAATCTCTGGGCTCTGCGGGCTCTGCCGAGAGATCTGCAGATGAGCGAAGAAGACAGGAACACGGTGAAGAACTTTCTCGCTCAGCCACCATTCCAATCCTTCCAGGTCTTGGATGGGTTGATGAAAGAGGCCGATCTACAAAGTGTTTTGGCCAGTTCGCCGATCAATATCCAGGAGATGACGGGGATCCCCTACGATCAGGTTGGCGAGGGCCTCCTTTCACTCTATACGCATGGCCGGGTATACCTTCTCAGCCATCGTCCACTGAAGGGAATGGGGGTGAAGAAAGAAGAAGGAGTGTTTGGCACGCTTAAAGAGGCAATTCCATCTCTGGCAGGCGATGGGCCATTAGGAGTGGAGGAGAAAAACCTGGACATCAGCCGGGCTCTGACCCTCGGGTTGGCTCGTTTGAAGAATGCCTCCAACCTTTTCCGGGCCTGGCGGGAAGTTCGATCTGGTCAGGATTTGGGGGCTTACATCCTCGGGTCTCTGGGAACAAAAGTAGCCATGGAAGGGGCTCTGGCCATGGCCGAGAAGAAATTGCAGTCTGGGACGCCGGTCTACGAGAAGGATGTGGAAAGGAAATTCTACCAGCTCCTGAAGGAATATGAGAAGAAGGCCAAAAGCCCCTTGCAATTGGAGCCTTATTTTATGGTCCTGCATGCGGGGACTCGGACTGGTTATCCTTCTTTGCCAGGATTTTTCCGCCTTAATAAGAAAATAAAATCCTTGAAATTGGATGCCGGTATTCTGGTGAAAGATCGGGGTTTAGTCCTGGCCTGTTCGGACCTGGCTCGTTCCTTTGCGGTGGACGAGAGAGGAAAGTATATTTACAAGCTGATCGAGAAGGCCATGCTGGAGGGGGCAATTCCGGGAGGTAGCGAAGGGCGTACAGGTGAAGATGTGTATTGGGCGGGCGTGCGGCCCCTACTGAGGGAAGAGACGACACTTCGAGCATGGAAGCTTTTGCCGAAGGCGGGTCTTCTGGAGAAGCATTACAATCGCGACATTGGCCACACCTTCGGCAAGCAGGAGTCCACGACGCTTTTCTTCAAAAAAGGGGAGAATCAGCAGACTCTTAAGCAAGGGATGGTGTCGGCCATCGAATATCAGTGGCCCTACAAGGGGTATGCCCTGGGCATTGAGGATATGTTCGTGGTGGGCCCGAAATACGGGATCAATATTACCCGGTGAGCGGAGGAATTAAGTGTTAGTGTCAGTGATTAGGGTCAGTATTTCTTTAACTGACACTCACACTCACACTGACACTTTTTCGTATCATGAGTCGTGAAGAAAAAAAGCTCGTCGCTCTGACGAGTTGTTCCCACGCACTCACCCATGCATACCTGCTGATCTTTCCCGCGGTGCTCCTTCTTTTAAAAGAAGAGTTTTCTATGGGCTACCTGGGGTTGGGAGTGATCAGCAACATCATGGGTTTCGCCTATGGGCTAGGGGCCCTCCCTGGGGGGATGGTCTATAATTACTTTGGCCCGAAAAAGCTCTACCTTTTTTGTTTTCTGGGCTCGGCTGGAGCCGCCCTACTGGTAGCCGCCTCTCCTGACTTGATCCTTTTCACGGCGGGATTGGCACTTCTTGGGGCCTTGGGCAGCGTTTACCATCCTATGGTCAACTCCTTGATCACTTCCAAAGTGAAAAAATACGGAATAGCTCTGGGGATTCACGGAGCTGCCGGCAACATCGGGGTGGCTTTGGCCCCTTTTATCGGGGGCCTGATTGGTTCCCGCTGGGGCTGGCGGCAGGCTTATATCTTTTTTATGATCCCGGGGATTGTCCTTTCCATCTGGTCTCTCTTCATTGATATGTCTGTGAAAAAAGAGGAGAAAGAGCAACCCTTCCGGGAAATGGTCAGACCTGATTCCAGTTCGCAGGCCAAAACCATCTGGATTTTTTTCACCCTTCCTTTGGTCCTTTTATACACCCTGAACTGGCTGCAGAGTTTTAGTTACCATGGAGCCGCAACCTTTTTGCCCGCTTATATGGCCCAGTATACTTCTTTCCGGATTTTCTCCTGGGATAGCGTGGCCATAGGGGGGATGCTTTCGGGGCTGGCGTTGTTCGCGGGAACTTTTGGCCAATATGCCGGCGGCGTGTTGGGGCAAAAGCCCCATTTAGAGCGAAACCTCCTGACCGTGACGGCCGTAAGTTTCCCCTTTATCCTTTTCATGGCTTTTCTCCAGGATTTGTCACTTCTAATCATGGCCCTGATCTTTTTTTTCTTCAGCTTTGCCGTCCAGCCCATGATGAACGTTCTTCTGGCCCAATACACGACTCTGGGAATGCGGGGGACTGCTTTCGGGATTTACTTTTTTGCCGCTTTCGGAATTGGTTCTTTAGCTGCCAGTCTTTCTGGTTATATTGCTCAGAGGTTCGGACTGCCGTACATTTTTCTGGCCCTGAGCGTGAGCGTCGTGGTTTTGATCTTTCTTTCTTATGTTCTGCTGAGGTTAAAAAAAAGCTGGGCTAAGGCGAATCTTTAAGGGAAGAAGAATAAGGATTTTTCCTTCGCTCTCGGGAAAAATTTCCCTGAAATATAAATCGAAAGGAGAATCTAAATGATTACAGGCTTAGACCATGTCCATGTCATGTGTGGGGAAGTGGAAGAAGCGGTGAGATACTTCAAAAATGTATTCGATGGAAAGGAAGTCTCCCGCGGGCAGTTGCGGGGCTTTCCCCTGATTCGGATGGACGTGCAGGGGGTTTTTATCAATCTAATGGGAACAGATCCCCAGGCCGGCCAGCTCGAGCCAGGCAAAGGGAGCAGAGGCCTTGACCATTTTGGGTTTCGGGTCAAAGATCTCGAATCTATGGTGGCGGATCTTAAGAAAAAAGGGGCGAAATTCAGCGTTGAACCCAGCGTCACTCCCACGGGGGTTAAGTTTGCCTTCGTCGATGGACCAGAGGGCATCCGCATCGAGCTTTTGCAGAGAGATTAATATGGACGCATTAAGTCATTTGACTCAAAATCGTTCCCCTCTCCCCTCGCGGGAGAGGGCCAGGGTGAGGGGGCAATTAGCCTGAAACCTTTATCTGCGAGTATCTGCGAAAATCTGCGTCCCAATTAATTTAAGCATTGTCATTTCAATGCGTGTCCGGGCCGAGAAATTTGGCAACGTGCTCAAAAACACGCTCAGGCATCTTCAGTTGCTGCCAGGCACCGATTCCAGCAGTTACTGCCAAAGGCCAGAGAATAAAGTAGGCGACGGCACCTGTAGTAGCTTTATCAATCCATCGTCCAGCACCAATTTCCACGTTCGCCGTGTTCTCAAATTGGTGAAAAACAATGTTAAGTGCTGTTGACATTCCCACAAATTTGCGCCATCCTCCAACCTTTTCGATTTGAAGCAAAGTGCCACCATCTTCGGTCCGAAGCTTCTGACACTTAAAACCCTCTCCCGAAAGCCAACTCTGGGTTGAGGTAATCAACTCTGAAAAACGCGAGCTTGGACAAGGAAAGCTTTTCGACTGGGTCATAGTTTTGGACTTCTGTCGGTCGGTCCCGAAATTTGTTAACGCTTATCGGCTGCAAGCGCCCGCAGGGGGCGAATCAGCTGCAAGCGGAAGCTAGGCGTTTCTTCGCAAAGGCTGCACTTGGAGGAACAAGTTAGAGCAAGAGCGGACTGTTTTTCGAAGCACTAACCTTGCCCGTACACTGTTTTGTCCCCAGGCTCCTTTTTCACACATTTTGCGGGAATATAAACCAGATTTGTATCCCACGAGACTAAAACGACTTCGCCCCTCGCAACTTCGAACAAATAGGTGTCTTTTACACCCGTAACTCCCTCGACAACCACTACCACCTGAGCCTTATCGATTGCGGTGTACAGGACCGTCCCTGCTCTTGTCCAATTTTTGTCAAATTCGATCAATATGAACTGCAACACTGTATGTGCCATATTTTTACCTCCTTTCACTTATCGTTTGGTTTTGTTTCATCCGGAGAGCTCCTCGTGCAAGGTTGTGTCGTCCCCCTCATATGCCTAACTATGGATTAGATAGTTTCTGTATAAGAACCTTCGGACAGCAAAAGGACTCGGGTCTTTAATGCCACCTATCCCTGTTCATTTTGACCCAATGATTTCACAAAAATAGTTTCAGGTCAATTGGGAATTTCTGACCTAGGGGGTTTCAATTCAATTATTTTCCCATCCTCCCCAAAATCCACCTATTACCCTAAGACCTCGCCAGTTTGGCTATAGAATCTCAATCATATGAAAGAGCTATGGATTTTTATCGTGTTAGTCACCCCCATTAACACCTACCTAATACCCGCTAACACGTGCGAACACCAACCATTTGAACGGAATTACGGGACTACCGGGCCGAGCGATCCAATTTTTAGGAAAGGGAAGACCGAACACCTGTTCGCTCTTGCTTGGGTCTGGTCTAATCCTTTGATCGAAGATTTAAACTTTTAAGAATTTACCCGTTTATAATTTGAAGGTAAGACCCCCAATCAAGAATTTCATTTCTTTCATCAGGAAAGAGGCCATCTGCAAGGTCTTGTCATTTAATGAGAAAATATTTAATATACGCTTATAAGAAACCGATTTTTGTTTGTGAAGAGTTCTCCTATTTCCCACAATAAAAATGAGCTCAAAAAATGGATATAATGAATCAGAATTGAGAGGGGTTGGTTTAAGCGGCGAATCCTTTTGGTCTACTGGCAGGAAAGGATTTTTGGGGATGGACCGCTCCGCCACGGTAGAAGTCATGGAAGATAGCAGGATCCTGGTCGTCGGCCCAGATACCTTTGAGATCCTATTAAAGAACAGCCCGGAAACCGCCATGAAAATGGTGAAAAAAATGACTTTGAGGCTCCGCGCTCTGGACGATAAATTAGAGCAAGTGTTTTCTGAAATTCCTAAGCGACCAGATTTAACCCCATGAAATTTTAACGAAAAAGAAAAAGCCCTCCACGCGGAGGGCTTTTTTCCCCGGGTAGCCGGAACCGGCTATGGGCTGCAGGCCAATGGTCTTCTGTAAGCCTTCAGCTTCTAATACATCCCTTCCATTCCACCGCCTCCCGGAGGCATGGGCGGATATTTTTCTTTCTCCCTAGGCCTCTCCGCTACCATGGCCTCGGTGGTGAGTAACAAAGAGGCCACGGAAGCGGCATTCTGCAACGCAATACGCACCACTTTGGTGGGGTCGATAATCCCGGCTTTCACCATATCGGTGTACTCTTCCTTTTGGGCATCGAAGCCATAATTCCCCTTCTCATTCTTTACTTTCTCGATCACAATGGAGCCGTCGAACCCGGCATTCTGAGCAATCCAGCGAATGGGCTCTTCCAGGGCTTTCTTAAGGATGTTCACGCCAAACTGCTGGGCCTCGGACAGTTTTAGTTTATCTAGGGCGTGTAGGGTTCGCAGGTAGGCCACGCCGCCGCCCGGAACGATTCCTTCTTCCACGGCCGCGCGGGTTGCATTTAAAGCGTCCTCTACCCGGGCTTTCTTCTCTTTCATCTCGGATTCCGTGGCCGCGCCGACGTTGATCACTGCCACGCCACCGACCAGCTTGGCCAGCCTCTCTTGCAGCTTCTCCCGATCATAATCAGAAGTGGTCTCTTCAATCTGAGCCCGGATCTGTTTCACCCGGCCTTCAATGCCTTTCGAATCTCCGGCGCCCTCGACGATGGTGGTGTTATCTTTATCGATGGTGATCCGTTTGGCCTTGCCCAGGTCCTTGAGGGAGATGGATTCCAGTTTCACTCCCATCTCCTCAGAGATCATCTGTCCACCGGTCAGGGTGGCAATGTCTTCCAACATGTCCTTCCGGCGATCCCCAAATCCAGGAGCCTTCACGGCCGCGCATTTGAGGGTGCCCCGCAGCTTATTCACCACCAGAGTGGCCAGGGCCTCGCCTTCCACTTCTTCGGCGATAATCAACAGCGGCTTTCCGGTCTTGGCAATGCCTTCCAATAGGGGAAGAACTTCCTTGATATTGGA
>JACRCA010000310.1 GCA_016234425.1 Deltaproteobacteria bacterium
AAAGGGATTCCCGATGATCAGATCATTGTCTCCCTGGAGCGGCGCATGAAATGCGGGGTGGGCAAATGTGGCCACTGCCAGATCAACCATGTGTATGTCTGTCAGGACGGCCCAGTTTTCCGTTACGCCAAGATCAAAGACTTAAAGGAGGCCATCTGATGAAACCGAAGATTGCCTTTTTTGATTTCGCCTGCTGTGAAGGTTGCCAGCTGCAGGTGGTCAACCTGGAAGCAGAGATGCTCGACGTGATCGGCGCAGTGGACATCGTCCAGTTCCGTGAGGCCATGACGGAGAAAAGGGATGACTATGCCATTGCTTTTGTGGAAGGAAGTATCACCCGAGAAAGAGACATCCCGCGCCTGAAGAAAATCCGTGAACAAGCGGCCATCCTGGTGGCTCTGGGGGCCTGTGCCACCATCGGGGGCGTGAACTGCCTGAAGAACTTTCAGCCCAGCGACGAGGTCAGGAAATATGTATATGGGGAGAGGGCCGACTGGTATGAAACCCTTGCCGCCCGGCCGATCGATGCTGTCGTTCCGGTCGATTGTTACATTCATGGGTGCCCCATACACAAAGGGGAATTCTTAAAGGTGGTCAAGGCTCTCCTCATGGGAAAGAAGCCGGAGATACCCACCTACCCGGTCTGCGTGGAATGCAAGCGGGCTGGCAATGTCTGCATTTTCGAGCTGGGCATGACCTGCTTGGGACCGGTGACGCGAGCCGGTTGCGGAGCCTGGTGCCCCACCTACCAGGATAACTGTGCGGGATGTCGCGGGCTGATCCCGGACCCGAACACCAACGCGGAGAAAGAAGTCCTGAAGAAGTATGGTCTCACCGTGGAGGAAGCCATCGGCCAATTCCGTATTTTCTTGGGATACTCGGAGGCAGCCAAATGAAAAATATCAGTGTGAACGTGGACCATGTGACCCGCGTCGAAGGGCATGGCAATATCGTCATCAACGTGAAAGAAGGAAAGATTGAAGAATGCCAGTGGGAGGTTGTAGAGGCCCCGCGCTTCTTTGAAGCCTTTGTGCGGGGCCGGAAATACACCGAAGTTGCCCACATTGTCTCGCGCATCTGCGGCATCTGCTCCGTTGGCCATACCCTCTGTTCCCTGCAGGCCACCGAAGCGGCCCTGGGAGTTAAAATTTCCGAGCAGACCCGGCTGCTGCGACGTATCCTTATCCAGGGAGAAAACTTGCAGAGTCATGTCCTCCATGCTTACTTCCTGGCGGCGCCAGACTTTTTTGGCGCTCCCAGCGTCTTCCCCTTGGTAAAGACCCATCCGGAGGTTGTTTTGCGGGCCCTGCGCATGAAAAGACTGGCCAATGACCTCTGCGATGTTTTCGGCGGACGAACCGTTCACCCCATAACGCCAACCGTCAATGGTTTCACGAAACTGCCGGAAATCGAGGAAGTAAAGGGGATCCGTAAACGTTTGGGGGACGCCACCCCGGACCTGGAAGCTACTCTGGAGCTTTTCCAAACCCTGAGGATTCCTGATTTTAAGCGGCAGACCGAGTACATCTCCTTGAAATCGAAAGAAGAATACGCCTTGTATGATGGCGTGATCGCCTCCACAGATGCGGGAACGACACCCGTGGAGAACTACCGCAGCTGGACCAATGAATACCTTGTCCCCCACTCTACGGCCAAACATGCCAAACACGTACGAGATTCCTACATGGTGGGGGCCTTGGCCCGGTTCAACAACAACCATGATCAGCTTTCTCCCAGGGCCAAGAAAGGCGCTGAAGAGTTAGGGTTAAAAGCCCCCTGCTATAACCCCTTTATGAATACCGTAGCCCAGGTAGTGGAGGCGGTTCATGCGGTGGAGGAAAGCATCCGCCTGATTGATGAACTCTTGGATAAAGGGTTGAAAGAAGAGGACCGGCGGATTTTGCTGAAAGCCGGCAGGGGAGTAGGAGCTGTGGATGTGCCCAGAGGCATTCTTTTCCACGATTACACTTACGACAAGAACGGGATTTGTAAAGAGGCCAACTGCATCATTCCAACCAACCAGAATCATGCCAACATCCAGAAGGACATGGAAGCGTTGCTTCCCCAGATTCTGGAGAAGCCCCAGGAGGAGATTCGTTTATCCCTGGAGATGCTGGTGAGAGCGTACGACCCATGCGTCTCGTGTTCCACGCATCTGTTGAAAGTAGAGTTTACCTGATTGATTGCTGGCAAAATTGGCAAGGCTGTAAATTCTAAATTTGAAGCACGAAACACTAAACAATACCAAAATCCGAATATGAAATGCTTCAAACAAAATGTTTTTTTGTTTTAGATTTGGGATTTCCGATTTTAGATATTTTTTTAGCGACGTGCTTGGAATATAAAGCCTGGAGGGGCGAACATAGCCGGGATGAAAGATGAGTGATGTCCCCTCTCGCAATGGGCAGGCCAGGAAAGTCCGGATTATAGGAGTGGGCAACCTGCTACTCAAAGATGAGGGTGTGGGAGTCCAGGTGGCCCGAGAGCTGCAAAAAAATGACCTACCCTCCGGGGTTGAGGTTTTCGACGGAGGCGTGGCCGGAATCGGGCTTCTGGATTATTTCCGGGAAGCTTCTAAAGTGCTGCTGATCGATGCCGCGGATATGAATCTAAAACCGGGTGCCGTCGTTCGGTTTACTCCAGAAGATGTAAGAGAGGAGAAAATTGGTCCAAGGTTTTCCTCTCACGATGTCGGTCTTTTAGAAATCCTGCGGTTGGCCAAAGCTCTGGAACAATGCCCCCAGGAAGTGGTGATCATCGGCATACAGCCAAAAGAAATCTCCTGGGGAACAGACCTGTCCCCGGAGGTCCAGGCTTCGGTTCCCAGAGCCATAGAGGCGGTGCTAAAGGAAATAATACGCTAAGGGCATGGCGCATAGAGCAAAAGTATAACCGAATAATAAGCTATGCCCTTTACCCGATGCTTCCTGCGTTTTTATGACTTGGAGCATATTATAGTTTACATAAGCCCCAACGGGTCATTGCGAGGAG
>JACRCA010000319.1 GCA_016234425.1 Deltaproteobacteria bacterium
ACTACGATTGCGTCTGCAAGGACGGGGAAACGCTATTTGGTCCCCAAACGGGATAGCCGTCGCCATTGAATCACTTCTGGTGGCGAATATTCTCCAGCACCGGAAGGATGTAGCGACGGAAAGAGATGGGATTCTCCGACATGGGGAAATGGCCCATCTCTTTCATTATGGTTACCTCGGCGCCCGCAATCTTAGCCCCCGTTTGCTTCGTATCTTCCGGTGTGCAGGAGTAGTCGTACTCGCCGGTCAATAAGTATACCGGGCAGACCTTTGTGTCAATTCGCGCCATATAATTAAGAAAGTCGGATTCGGCTCGCTGGAAATAGAAGTAAAGATCGCCCTTGAAAACGCCCGGTCCACTCTGCATATACCCCCAGAGTGTCTCCCAGCGCTTTTCCTCCGGACTTTGGGGGGCCATCAGTCCAGAGACTCGGGCAGCGCATATCTCACCGCCATGCACATCCGGATGATGCAGCCAGGTGTTGTCAAACCAGGGCTGCACTTGATAGCCCGCCTCAAGGCCGATAACCGCGCGTAATTCCTTCCCATACTTAGCTGCCAGGGGGATGACGATGCGCCCGCCCATCGAACAACCCATCACCACAGGGCGGTCCAGTTCCAATGCCCGACAAAATCCCATGATCGCTTCGATATAGGCCTCAGTCGTCAGGCGGTATTCTTCCTCGTGCCAACCGGGCGGCGGAGTTGACTTGCCATGCCACGGCAGGTCGAAAGCCAGCATCCTGTAATATTCGGTTACCGCCGGGTCCACCATCAGATGACGGTACTGCCGAGTATCAGCCCCGGCCGTGTGCAGGCATACAAGGGGAATCCCTTTGCCCGCCTCCTCAAAATAAACCCGACAGGACCGCCCGCCCAGCGTAAGGTGCATATAACGACCGACGATCGATTCAATCTCAGCGGCCATGTCAATAACCTCCCTTCAGTCGTCGCGGTGTTACTAGGACCTCTTTGACGTAGCGAAGATTTGCTACGAGCGGCTGCAAATCGCCTTCCATGCGCGCCTCGCCACGTCTCATCATGCCCAAAATATCCGTGTATCCGGGCCGGGGTATCGGCTCCCAGAGTTTTTCCCAAGCCTCGGCCGATGCCCTGACGGCAAAACGCCATGGCCGCATGCAAAAGGGACCACGGTCCACGGACAGGATACGTCCCGACTGAATGGAGACGATGTAGGAAACGTTGCCTACCTCAACCAGGAAGTCAACGGTTAGAAACCGGCCCCGCCACACGAGCCGTTCATCCCCGTTTACTAGCTCTGGAAGCTTTTCGATCATGTTCACACCTCCTTGCTTGATAAAAACTCGCTTTATCTTTCTCCAAGGGGACAGGGTTCCTGAATGCACTTACAGGAACTTTTGGATTTCAGGCAGATCTTCAGAATGGGCGCACGAATCACAACCGGCGAAATCAACCCGTCACTTTGGCCCAAGATTTCACTCAAATCATCCTAAATTCGAAAGAAGGCTTCTTTGTCAATAGTGTAGGCCCGACCCTCTCTATTCTACTTCCTGGAAAGCCCAACGAGCTATTTTACTTCCGAGCTCTTTGGGGATTCGTCACTTCCTCCTAAGTTGGATATCACACCCAGGTAAATAGGCAATTCCTGGGGCAGGACTTTCACCTGAAAGATACACAGCATTAAGGGTTGCACGTAGACCTTACACCCTCTTTATCTTTATTACACTAGTAATCTACGCGCAGAGGTCTCAATATGAAGTTAAAATACCAAAAAGCGATTTATAGTCAATAGTGGAGGTTTGACCCCGACTCCAAGACTGCCATCGCCGTAGCCTTTAGGATTTCCCGATTCTCATGGGTAAATCCATTCTTATTATTTTTTGGTAAAGAGTTGCATTCTCCTAACTTCTTCCACTATTTTTGGCAAAATTTGGCCGGTCTTGCCTTGGACCAGGTAGTCAGATATCATCTCTTCGGTCAGGGGAGTAGGTTCGGCATTTATTTCAATTAAAATCGTTTCCTTTCCAAGCTGGCGCTCCTTCGCCATCCTGGGTAGCAGAGCAAAGGGATAAACCACCGCCGAGGTTCCGCAGATCAACATCAGGTCGCATTTCCCTGCCTCTTCGAGGCTTTGCTGGGCCATATCCGTGGGAATCGGCTCATGGAAATGAACAATGTCTGACTTTAGGACACCACCGCATCTTTGGCATAAGGGTGGTAATTGATCTTCGATCAATAATCGATCCAGGTCGAATTCCCTGGATTCAAATCGGCCGCCGCAGGAAACGCATCTCAGCTTGAAAGCATTCCCATGGTAATCCAGGACCTTTTTGCTTCCCGCCTTCTGGTGTAGGTTGTCAATATTCTGGGTAATAATACATTTCAGTATGCCCATTCCCTCCAGCTCGGCCAATGCATAATGTCCAGCATTGGGGGTCGCTTTATCCAGATCACCCAGAAGCGAAGGTCCACTCAAGCGGTCTCTCCAATATTCCTTTGGGTCTTTCTGGAACTTCGCATAACTCCGGTAAGCCCTTTTTTCAGCCTCCGGGTCCCTGGTCCAGATCCCCGACGGTCCACGAAAATCAGGAATTCCTGACTCAGTAGAAATTCCTGCCCCAGTTAAAGCTATTGCATATTTGCTTTTCATTAAATCTTCAGCCACTCTTTTAATTGAATCTTTCATCTTCACTCCTTCACTAAACAAAAACCCCATACCTCTCCGGAAATGGGGTTTCGCCAAATTCGCATATCCTACCTCCTCCAAGAAGACAAACCAGAGGAAGCTAGTCTGTAAATTGGCAGGTTTACAGGATTTTTGACTCTAAAAATAATACCAATAAATCACTCGTGGATCAAGGGGAAAATTTTCAACCCCCTATTGAGGGCTTAAATGAGTTTTTCAGCGGAAAACAAACCCAGGGTAGTGGGCTTAGGCGCAGCGTGTCAGGCCTTGAAATTTGAATCAAACTCCTTGACCAATCTGGCAAGGTTCCCCTCACGTCGCCAACCTGACACCCCATCATGAGCAAGCCCTTATCCTTTAGCCTTTGACCTTTATCCTTTTGCCTTTAACCTTTGGCCTGTTTCCTGAAACCCGAAACCTAATCTTATGACAGGGGCTTTTTATTGGTTGACTCCACCCACTGACCCCACCTGCTGTATGATACGAACATGAGATAGCACCGCCTGGGGCAGTACCAGTAATGGTTTAATGCGGAGATGAAGATATAATCCATCTTTCAAAATCCCTTATATTTTGAACAAAAAAGGCTTTTACCTCCTCCCATGAGTATCCCTCCTGGATAAGCCTGGGCGCAGGTTCCTTCTCGGCATCTTCAAAGTAGGTCAAGCTCCGTAAGATGTGATAGAAATTCAGGCCTGTCGATTCAAATCTCCTCTTTATGATATCAATCGCTTCTTTAACGGAGATCTTCCGAAGGTGGATAATGCTGTAGAGATCGTAAAAGTCTTTTCTACTTGCTCTTTGAGCTAAAGTTTTAAACTTCTCCGCCATGATATCTCGCCAGTCAGCTACTCTAAAGCCTTCGAAAGAAATCGGCGTGTAAACATTCAACCTCCTCCAGGGGAATTTGAAAGTAGGCAGCCCAGAAATAAGCACTCTTTCTTGACAGTCCCCGGCCTCTTTTCACTACCTCCAGAATTTCCTCAGACGTGTAAATCGCCATCATACACCTGACATAATCCTTATGTCCGTTATCCATTATCGGCTTTATGATGTAGAAACGATGGGCTTTAATTTCCACCCCATCTTTTTCCACATCCCAGAATAGCCTTTTGATTCTGGAAGGAATCGTCTCCATCCTAAACCCGCCTCGTCACCCTTTAACCTGATGACTAAGAGCTGGAACTCCAAATCCCAAATTTATTCCCTTATCATTTTGGTGTCAAATCCTTAGAGACTGGTCTCCAAATTCAGATTGCCCAATCCTTAATAATGAGCGGTCAGACTTTGCCCAAAGCGATATGTGAAGAATGAAGTCCTGCCCCCCAGATCTTCTACGTCTTTCAGGGTGACCAGAAAAAGGAGGTGACTGAAAAATTCAGTCAGTTCTGAACGTCTTATCTTTGATTTCTCCAGAAGAAAATCTCAGAAAACAAACGGAAAACTCCCGGGTAAAATGATCACTTGAATTTAACTTACTGATTGTTGAGACCTA
>JACRCA010000320.1 GCA_016234425.1 Deltaproteobacteria bacterium
GGAGCGACGTCTTTCAACTAACGGGTGAGCGGAGGGGTTGTGGATAACTTCCCGCCCCTCCCATTAGAATCAACCTTTTGGGTTGCGGCTATGCCGCGCTGTGATCTCTGTGGCTAAATATTTTGCCATTATTCCTTGAAGACCCGACAAGGGACAGCCCGGAGGTTTGTGGACCCAATGGCCGGCTCGTAGGGGGGATTATTGTCGGTAAGGATGTTAATGTTGGATTCTTTCCAGCCCAAAAGTTCCAAATCTCTTCGCTCCGGAAACCACCACCCATAAGCCGCGACCACAACTCTGGGATCGAGGTCAGCACTGAGGGCGACTTTCTGACGAATCACCCCCCTCGGAGTTTCGATACTCGCCCAATTCCCTTCCTGAAGATTCAGTTTTTCTGCAGTATCGGGGTGCAACAGCACCACGGGGTCCGGTGAGAGCTTTCGGAGCGAAGGGATGTTCCGATAGGCAGAATGAAAGTAATTGGGGTCCTTGGCCGAGGTGAAGATCAAAGGAAAACGGGGAGTGCGCCCAGAATCACTCTCTAAAAATTGGGCCAACTCTCGATAAACAGGCAACGGGTCATACCCCCATTCTTCGAGCCGGGAAGAATAGATCTCTACTTTTCTCGAGGCCGTGTTGAAACCCCAGCCTTCATAGCTTCTATACCTCCAATTTCCCTTAAGGATTCCCGCCTTCTGGAAATCTTCGTAGGTCATTCCCGCAGGTTTCAGCAGCTCATCCAGGCAAGCTCGTAGGTTCGGCCAAAAAAATTTCTCCTGCCCCAATTTTTTCCCCAGCTCATTCAAGATCAGGGAATCTGGCCAGCACTCTTCCGGGGGATCGACAACTTTCGACCGGGCCAGGATAAAGCCATGGGGCAAACCATAATGCCCGACGTCGTCGAATTCAAAATTGGTGGCTGCGGGAAGGACAACGTCTGCTAATTGGGCCGTAGGAGTCAGGAAGATATCAGCCACAACCAGGAATTCGAGCTTTTTCAGGGCCTGGAATGTTTCTTGGGCATTCGCGTAACTCAAAAGGGGATTTCCTCCCTGAATGTACATTACCTGAATGGGATAAGGCTTTCCAGAAAGGATGGCTTTGACGATGGCTTGACTGGGCGTAAACCCCAGCAAAGCGGCCAGGCGGAATTCGGGACTTAAAAGTTTCTCTCTTTTATCGGCAAAGTTTTTACTCAGGACAAAATCTCCCGGGCGCATGATGGGCGGGCCGGAACGATTCACATTCCCACCTGGTGAATCTAAGTCTCCGGTAACCGCTTTCAGGATCATCAACGCCCGCGCGCTCTGGACGCTGTTTATGTTGTGTTCGAGGGCATTTCCCCACTGGATGCAGGCCGGCCGCGTTCGAGCATAGAGCCGGGCGGCCCCGGCAATTTTCTCCTCCGGAATCCAGGTAATCTCCGAAACCCGCTTCCAGGGATATTCCCTTAAATGCCTCTTAAGCTCCTCAAACCCCACCGTCCATTTCTGCACGAATTCTTTATCATAGAGCTCCTCTTCCACAATCACTTTCAGCATACCAAGAGCCAAAGCCAGGTCGGTCCCGGGCTTGGGCTGAAGCCAGAGATGGGCCCTCGCGGCCAGCTGCGTCTTTCTCGGGTCGATGGTGATTAACTTCGCGCCTCTTTCAAGAGCCTGGCGCAATTGCGACCAGATGATTCCTTCCTCATTGGTCTGGAAGAGATTACTCCCCCATACCAGAACTAATGCCGGAGGATAGGCGTAATCTGGCACTGGGAAAAAGCCACAGGTAATCATGGCCGCGGTCTCCCGGGGCATGTGGCAGATAGACCCAGGGGTGACCATGTTGGGAATTCTAAGTATGTTGGCCAGCCGGATCATCATGTAAAGCTCAAGGCCTTTTGGAGTTCCCTGGGCAAAAGCAATGCACCGCTCCTCTCCCTGTTGGATTTTTTCCTTGATCTTCTCCGCGATAGTGGCAAGGGCTTCCTCCCAGGAAATCCGCTCCCATTTGCCCTCTCCTTTCGATCCAGCCCTTTTCATGGGACGTCGCAGCCGATCTGGGTGATTGAGGCGCTCAACCTGAGCTATTCCTTTGGCGCAGATGGTTCCCTGGTTCAAGGGAGATTCCGGGTCCCCCTCCACCCTTACGATCTGGCCATCTTCCACGTGGACAAGAAGACCACATCCCCCATGGTCCATGCGCGCACAAAAGGTCTTAACGATCATTAATATTTCCTTGCCACAGAGGGCACAGAGAACACAGAGTTATGATTAAATAAATTGCCCATGACCGACTGGCCCCCTCACGATAAAAATTGGTTTCCCCTTCACGCTAAGCCTCTTTCCCACATTTGGGGGAGAGGATGGGGATGAAGTAAGCTAACAATGCAATTTCCGATGATCTTTTATTTTTTCTTTTATTCTATTTCTCTGTGTCCTCTGTGCGCTCTGTGGCTAATTTTCTCCCCCCAAAAATCCCGGGTTCGGCAAAATCCAGCACTTTCAAAGGTTTCTCGCCGATGAAGATCTGCAGGATCTTAGCAATACGCAAGGCCTGTCCCAAGAGCATCAGTCGGCAATTGTGAAAAGTACAGCCGTGGATTTCTGTCTCCCCTTTCTCCAGCACGATCAAGCAACCTTCAAAAGCACAATTCTGGTAAGCATGGCCATCCAGTCCAATCCTTTCTTTGACAAACTTCTTATTCTTGTATTTGGTCTGGAAAGTGCTCACGAGCCTCCCCTTTCGAATAACCTGGCTACTTCATCCCTTTTGAAGAGAGGTAAATCTTCGACCTTCCCTTGCTTTAGGAGCTTGATGCCTTCTTCGCTTTCCCCAATCTTTCCAATCACCGAGACCGGAATCCCTTCTGCTGCCAGAGCAGCAATGATCTTGGATGATTCTTCTGTAGGGGCCACAAGCAAAAGAGCTCCCGAAGCAATCAACCCCAGAGGGTCCAATTTGAATTCCTGGCATAAGAGAGCGGTCTCTGGCAGGATGAATATTTTTTCCATCTCCACCCTCATACCGACTCCGGCAGCCCAGGCCAGCTCGTGAAGCCCTGTAGCCAGCCCCCCTTCTGTGGGATCATGCATGGCATGCACTTCAGCAACTCGACTGGCAATCCTGGCTTCTCGGACCACGCTGATCCCCGGGTCTTTCAGAAAATTCCGGCATCGTCTTAGAAAATCTTCATCGAGGTATTGCTGCAATTCCCCTCTTTCCCTGGCAATGAGGGCGGTCCCTTCGATGGCAATTCCTTTGGTCAAGAGGATATCATCACCTGGGCACGCTCTTTCCGGAACGATCAGTTTCGCTCTTTCGACTTCTCCTAACATCTGACCCACTATAATCGGACGATCGAGTCCGCCCGTAATCTCTGTATGACCACCACAGAGCACAACTCCCAATTCTTCACAGGCCTCAGAGATCTGAGCAAAGATAGCCTCCACTTCACTGGGGCCTGCCTTTTTTTCGGGCAAAAGCACGGTAGCCAGGAACCAGCGGGGAATCCCTCCCATGACTGCAACGTCATTGGCATTGACGTGGACAACATACCAGCCAATCATGTCCGTAGCAAAAGTGATGGGGTCAGTCTTGGCTACCAGATAACCATCGGGAAAGGAAATGACTGTAGCATCCCTGCCAACACCAGGCCTGACCACTACTCGTTGGTTATGGTGGGTGTACTTGGCCAGCAGCCTGGCCAATTCTTCTGCTGGCAGCTTGCCCACCGGGTATAGAAAAGGGGTTCCTTCGGACGTTTGCTTTTTATTCATAATGATTATTTTGCCACAGAGGTCACCGAGAAAAATAAGTTTATCATACATTGAATGATAAAGAGCGACAAGTAAACAGAAAATCTCCCTTCTGTTTATCTGCCGCTCGTTGCTATTACCTTCTCTGAGACCTCTGGGTGCTCTGTGGCGAAAACGTCTTTGCAGAGAATAACCGGCAGGTCGGAGTTTGCGGCTGCTATTTCCTTTTTGGTCCGTAGAGATCCCGGGCTACATCTCTTAATCCGAGGGATTCCAGCGCTTTCCGCGAGGGCTTGCCGCTGGCAGTCCAGCCGCTGGCCTTGTAGAATTCTTTAATCATTACCTCCATGTCCGGAACCTTTCCAGCGTTGCCTCCCTCTTTGGTGGGTTCCAGTTGTCGAGGGGCCAGCACGTCGTCTTTGCGAGTAATGCCACAAAGGTTGTTGTAGGCCCGGTGGAGGGTCATGATGCGCTCGCCCACTTTCAGCAAGCTTTTAGGAGTGTATTTGGTTCCCGTGGCCGCGGTCAAAACGGCGGCCAGGTCTGAGGGCTTGAGGATGAAAGTCACGAAGTAGCAGGAAACCATGGAATTGACCACGGCCGTAAAATCCTGAGAAAGTTTGACAGGGTTTCCCTTTCCCTTGCTGACAAAAAACGGATAGGTTCCTTTAAGACCCCATTCCGGCAGAGGGTCCTTAATCCCTTCCCAAAGAGGTGAATGACCATGCAGGTGGCAGGCCCCTCTGGGACCGACGGCATAAGTTAAGCCTATGCTGAAGAAGGTACGGGGATCGTGCATGGGGGTCTCCATCCCTTTTACGTGAACCGCATACTTCCAGGAATCTCCCCCCAGCTTGTCCGCAGCCCGCTTGACCCCCTGGCCCAGGAGAGCTCCCAGCTTTTCTTTCTTGCCGATCTGGTGCACCATGGCAATCATGGCCTGCTCGTCGCCCCACTTCAGCTCAATCCCCCCGGTATCTTCAGGACGGATCAGTCCCTTCTCATAGGCTTCCATGGCGAAAGCGATGGTTACCCCTGTCGAAATTGTGTCGATGCCATACCGGTTGCAAAGATCATTGGCAAGGGAAACGGCATTCAGGTTATCAAGAAGGCACATCGTTCCCAGGGCCGCCAGGGTTTCATACTCTGGCCCTGGGCCATCCATCTTGTAAGGCCCATGGTCAATCTTCACCCAGCGGGAGCAGCCGAGGGTACAGCGGTAACAAGCCAGATGGGGCACCAGAATGGTCTCTTTCATCTTCTTGCCCCCAAGGTTCTTGCATCCTTCCTCCCAGAGACCGATCTGCCAGTTCTTGATGGGTATATCGCCCATGGACCAAAGGCTATCCAATACCTGGGCGGTTCCGTACTCGCGCATATTGGCTATTACTGGGGAAGTGGCGTTATCCTTGGCAATCTTTTTGCAAAGGGCATTGTAAGTTTCCAGATCATGGATGGGAAAATTGCCGTTGCCGCGGACGGCGATGGCTTTCAGTTTTTTTGCTCCTAAGACCGCTCCGTTCCCGCCCCGTCCGGGAGCCCGCCCTTCATCATTTATGATGCAGGAGAGAAGAACCTGCTTTTCACCGGCCGGACCAATGCAAGCCACCCGGATTCTTTCGTCACCGATCTCCCTCTGGATAGTCTTCTGCACATTCAAGGCATCCTGGCCCCATAGATGGGAAGCGGGGCGAATTTCAGCTTTGCCATTATGGATCCACAGGTAGACAGGTTCTGCTGAACATCCTTCAATGATCAGAGCGTCGTAACCAGCGCGTTTCAAATCTGCCCCCCAATATCCGCCAGAGCTGGCATCACAGAGAATGCCGGTCAAGGGGGATTTGAAGCAAATCTGGTAGCGCGCGCCTGAGGGGTAATTGGTGGCTGTTACCGGGCCCGTAGCAAAAACGATCTTGTTCTCTGGGCTTAGTGGATCCGTGGAGGGTGGGACTTCGTCATAGATGATCCGGTCTCCCAGGCCAGTCCCTCCAATATAATCCCGGGCTAACTTTGGGCTCAATGGTTCTTCTTTAAACTGCCGCTCTGTCAGGTTCACCCGCAGAATCTTCCCCATGTACCCGTCCATGAACCCTTCTCCTTTCTGTGGAAGATGACCGCAAATCCGGCGGAACAAGTTTTTTTCTTTTAATAAATTTTAAGAGTGAAGTCAAGGAATTTTTACGGATCTGTTACCTCAATCCTCGATCCCGGCGATCTTTTTGGCAATGCGCTTCTTTTCCTCCAGGTTGGCAGCCCGGTGAAGAGAAATCATTTGGGCCTGCGTGGATCCCGCCCCGTGCCAGGTTCCAGGACCGTGAAGCCCGGCGGTCCAATTTTGTAAGACCTTAGTGACCCGCATCCTTTTCTCCGCGGGTACGGCGGCTTTCAGGTATTTTTCCATATACCCTTTGGTGGCAGGGTTTTTCAGCTCTTTGAAAGAGGGCATCGTGACAACAAGACCACCGACAATATCCCCGGCTAAGGCCATAATCTGCCAAAAGCCGTGGGCGGTGGATATTTTGGCCACGTTACCGAAGAGGTCATCGGGCATGTAAACCCCGGAACCAGGGGGTTCCTCTTTTCCTTTCACGGCCGCAGCAATGGCGCAGGCGTGCGAGGCCTCAGAAATGCGGATCATATTGGTGATTGCTTCCCGGATGTGCGGAGCCTTCTCTGTACCCGTGTACTCTGCGGCCAGTTGGGCGGCCCCGATAATGATGTCCGCAAACCCAACCTTACAAGCCCCGCCGCAGTTCATCCGGTGCGTCTTGGCGAAACGCTGGATGAGGGACCCGGAGAATTCCACTTCTCCGCACATGAAAACCCTTTCATTGGGAATGAAGACATCGTCAAAGACCATCAGGCAGGTCTCCCGCTGGCCGAATTGGGGATTTCCCAGATGGAAAATATCCTCGGCCTGCTCGCGCTCCGCCGAAAGGGGATTGAATTGCAGGATATACGTGATTCCCTTAGCACTGTTGGGCACAGCGAAAGCCACCCCATAGTCCTCTTCCCCTTTCCGCAGGGCCCCTCCGGGAATCACGACAGTCTCATGGGCGGCGAAGGCACCACTCTGATGGAGCTTGGCACCCCGGACAATGACTCCGTCTGACCTTCTCTGGACAACATGCACATACATATCTGGATCGCCCTCCA
>JACRCA010000311.1 GCA_016234425.1 Deltaproteobacteria bacterium
AGTTCAAGTATAGCCTGGCAAGTTGGAGGTGGGCCCTGGCCCGAACGGAGGCATCCTCATATTCCTGGGCTTTTTTCTCCCCATGGCTGGTTTCTTCAGAGAGATCTTCTCCCGTTTTCGACCCATACTTCAAACTGCAGCTTGCTCCCCAAGATAAAAGAGCGAGAGCTAAAAAAGACCGGATGAGACGATAAAATAGAGTCATTTCTTCCCCCTATTCCTGGGCCAAGTATTGTGAAAAACTAACCCCAGAGGCCCCAGAGAACATATTTGTTTCCAGGGGTTAATAAAATTGCTATTACCCCCCCTCTGGGTCCTCTAAATGATTCACCTCTAAGAATCTACCGGTTTGTCCTTTCGCCGATCGACCACATAGATGCTTCGGGAGAATGATTTGGCATAATTTTTCAACTCCGCCGCGATCTCACCGACGTGGATGTAATTTTGCAGCCTGCGCATCTGATTAGTGACTACGGCAATGGAAAGGGTCATAATGGGGAAGGATATTTTTTTCCCCTGACGAGTTTTCCCCAAGATATAACCTCTCTGCTTGTCTTCTGGGTCGTAAAAATTGATGATCTCCTTGTCAAAGGCCTCGATAATCGCCCGGCAAATTTTTTCGTATCGATCGGCAGCGGTAGTGATGACAAAGTCATCTCCCCCGATGTGCCCGATAAAATCCTCCTCTCCTCCCAATTCCCCCACCGCATGGGTGATGATGCGGGCTGTTTCTTGGATAACCTCATTCCCCCTGGCATATCCGTAGCGATCGTTAAATGATTTAAAGTTGGCTAAATCGAGAAGACAGAATGCCAGAGACGAACCGTCCAATAACCTCTTTTTAATTATATTCTCTATGGCCACTCCTCCTGGGAGGCGGGTGAGGGGGCTCGCATCCAGATACATTTCTTCTAAACGTTTAAGCCTTTTGGCCATCTCCTCAAACGCCTGGCTTAGATCTCCCAGTTCATCCCGATTCCGAATAATGGGCAGCCGGTCGAACTTTCCCTCGGATATTTCCTGGGTGGATATTCTTAGCTGGTTGATGGGGCGCGCAATATTCCGGGTGATGATCAGAGCGACGACAATTCCCAGCAGAAGGCCCACGGTACATAATATCGCCGTAATTTGAAACGCCGTCTTCCCAACGCTGTAAGTCATGAGGCTCTTCTCATTTTGAGCTTGACGGGCTTCCCGAGATACCCTTTTCAACAATTGAACGAGTTGCTCCTGCTTCGCTTTAATCTCCTGATCGTATTTCTTGCCCGAAGGAGAAGAAGGATTTTTTAGGAGTTTAAAACTTCGCTGAAAGAGATGATTATATTCTTTATGAAGAGCGATCACCCGATCGAGCGGGATATCCCTTCGCTGGGGGAGAGCATCCATCTGCCTGATCAAATTCTCAAATTCCTTACTCCTGGCCCAGAACAGTGCGGACATGTCTGGACTGTCCAGGATCATCGATCGGCGCCCGTAGAGTTCTTGCGCCAGCAAGGTATCGATCATTTTGTCCGTGATTTCTACCAGGGGGATATCCCTTTTAATAATGCTGTTGTTAATCATATTCAGTTGTTCGAGGCGGGAAAGGGTAAAGAGAGCGATCAGGATGGTCGAGGCCGCATACAGAAGGTATCCGAGGAGCATTTTCTTGGCGATATTTAACCGGAAAAGACGAGCTGTGGCTCTCTTTACAAAGAATTTACTGATTTCGCCCGGCCAAACCCCATTTTTGATCATCGGCCAAAAATCTGCCTGGCGGTTCCCTTTTTTGCCTGGTTTAACGGATTCGTGGGTCATTGGTTCTCTTCTTTATATCGTTATTCCTGCCCCGTCTCTTTAATTCCGTTAACCTAAAAAAGTCATTTTTTCCGCAAGTTAAGATTGGAAAAGATCAGTGAATAGGAACTCATCAGAGAACTCGGACGCTTCTGGCAGCTATCTTGGATGGGTTAATTTAAAGAAGAGCAAAATCAGAAGGGGGGCTGCAAAATACCTGGGGGATGAGGAAAAGCGTCTTTCTCATGGGGGATAGACATGGCGGCGACAAATTCTTCCGTAAACTTGGCCCCTTTTCTTTTATGGCACGTATACGGTCACGATAGCGTTGGCCACGACCATCTCGTCGGTCTTATCCCCGAGTTCAGGCTGAAAGAGGGTTTTCCCCAAGAGTCCGCCTCGGCGTACTTGGATCCTTTTCTCCCCAAAGGGCAGGGCTTTGAGCACCCTTTCCTGATCCACTGCTTGCGGGTCTGGACAACCGATCAGCACCTCGACCACCATATCCGCCGGATTCTTAAGCCCGGCCACTTCTTTCAGGCCGCAGAGACAACTTCGCGAGATAGCATCCTGCACGGCCTTTTCTGCTGCGTGGGTGTTGTCCTGACCATGCTGGTCAACTCCCATTCCCACTTCGATGATAAACCTTTTCAAAGACATAAGATTCTCCTTCTTTCATCTTTCTTCTCCTCCATACCAGAAGATCAAAGGTAAATCAAGAAAGAATGCAGAAGAACTTGCCAATTCCTTCACGGATGAGGTAATCTAAAGGCATGGAAAAAGGAACCGAGAAGCCTTTTGAAGAATATTTTATTTCTGCAGAACCCTACTATCTGCCCATAGGAGATGAAGCGGGGATCTTTGCTTCCGCTTACAAAGCCAGGCTGCCGGTCTTGCTTAAAGGGCCAACCGGATGTGGCAAGACTCGGTTTATCGAATCCATGACCTACCACCTGGGAAAGGAGATGGGCATCCCTCTCCCTCTAATCACCGTAGCCTGCCATGAGGATCTGACGGGCTCAGATCTCGTAGGAAGATATCTGCTGAAAGGGGAAGAGACGATCTGGGTTGACGGGCCTTTATCCCGGGCTGTGAAGAAAGGGGCAATCTGCTATCTGGACGAGATCGTGGAGGCCCGAAAGGACACCACCGTCCTCATTCATCCCCTGGCCGACCACCGGCGGATTCTCCCGGTGGAAAAGAAGGGTCAGATCCTCGAGGCTCATGAAAACTTCCTTCTGGTCATCTCCTACAACCCTGGGTATCAGAGCGTTCTCAAGAATCTGAAGCACAGCACGCGACAGCGTTTTGTGGCCATGGAATTCCATTATCCGCCCAGGGAATTGGAAGCAGAGATTATCGCCCATGAAAGTGGGGTGAGCTTCGAGGTGGCCGGTGACTTGGCCAAATTAGGCGAGAAGGTTCGCCACCTCAAAGATCAGGGATTGGAGGAAGGAGTATCGACCCGGCTGCTGATCTATGCCGGACAGCTCATGGCCCACGGAATTGAGCCCCGCCGGGCTTGTGAAGTATCGGTAGCCCAGGCTGTAACGGATGATTTTGAAGTGGGGCGAGGGATTCAAGAAGTTATTTCTTCGATATTTCCTTAATTGTATATTCGCCACAGAGGGCACAGAGAACAGAGAGAAAAAATTTTTTAGATTCAAAACACGAAATTCGAAACAAATACAAAATTCCAATTTCAAAATCCGAAACTCATTTTTCTTGAATTTTAAACATTTGAATTTCTTTAGGATTTATTACTTGGAGCATAATATAGTTTACGTAAGTCTCACTAGGTCATTGCGAGGAGTCCCGCGCTTCGCGGGGCGACGAAGCAATCCCAAATAATGAGATTGCCACGCCCTTCGGGCTCGCAATGACAACTTTAGAAGGTTGGAAATGGAATCTATTTTATGCTCTCGGTAATAATTCACGAAAATTAGAATTTATTTTCTATGAACTCTGTGTGCTCTGTGGCAAGAAACAAAAATGGACGAAATTGAAATCAATGCCTGGAATGATTTTGCCCGGGATTTAAAAAAGCGGGTTCGCTGGGACGGTGAAAAAATCGAATGGGCGTTGATCAGCGCGCTCAACGTTCTTCCCACGCTTCAGGAGGAGGAAAGGGCGGAGCTCCTGAAAATAGGCCGGGTGGTTGCGGAGAGGTCAAGTAAGCTTGCCGTTACCTTCCTGCGCATTGCTCCCCAGGCTATTTCTGTGGTCGATTCTTCTTGCCGAATGACTTTTCTCCGTTGGGCAGCGATTTTTGCCTCGCAGTCACGGGAGACGCTCATAGATTTCCTGGAAAAAAGTCCGGAAATCTTAAGAGCCTTCGCTAAGAATGAATGCGCAATTTTTCTTCACCATGGCTTACACCTGGCCTGGCAAGATTGGTCCCTCTCTTTTAAATATTTTCTGAACTTACCACGAATTCGGAAGGAAGTGCCCTGGGAAAAGTTTCCTTTGTGGTTTGAACAAGGATTATCTCTGGTCCGAAAGAGCCTGCCCGCAGCTATGGCCTACTACGGTCTGGAATCTAAACATTCCCAG
>JACRCA010000312.1 GCA_016234425.1 Deltaproteobacteria bacterium
AGCAGTGTACGGGGTTTATGAAGAAGGGAAGTACCTCACTCCTGACCAAGGTGGGAGCTCTTCTACTACCCAATTCTGCAAGTCCGTGAAGGAGAAATTATAAGAAAAAGGTGTTTCGATGCGTATTCTGGTCAAAGTGATCTTTAATAGTTGCAAAAATGTAGAGGCAATGCTATAAGCAATTTTACCCATTGAAAAGCCGGAAGAACCATAAAAAGAAGAAAGGGGGACTGAATATGCAAAAGACAATGAATCATCAAAAAGGGCTCTGGTTGGTTTTTCTTATTCTTATTTTTATCGTTTTCACCTCAATGATGCCCGAACTCTCCCAGGCTCAAGAGAAGAAGACTCTCTTAAAAATGGGGGCACTGCCCAGTGGCAGTGGCTGGTATTTCTATTGTACTCAGATAGCCGCTGTCGTAAGCCAGCATTCCCCCAAGGTGGACATCACTGCTCGGGAAACCAGTGGTACGAGGGAAAATACGATCCGCATGAGCAAAAATGAACTGGACATTGCGATGAGCGAGGCCCTGGTTTCCTACGAGGCCTATCGCGGAATAGGCAGATTTAAGGACAAACCCATACCCAATCATCGCCTTCTCTGGAATTCGGCGACGACCTATATGCATTGGGCAGTGGCTCAAGACAGTGGCGTCAAGACCTTTGAGGAATTGAAGGGAAAACTCTTCAATCCCAGTACGATCGGTGGAGGGGGAGAGTATATCACCGAGAAAGTATTCGAGTTATTGGGTTTCACACCAAAGATTTATCGCGCAAAGCTTTCCGATGCAGCGGAGGCCGTCAAGGATGGACGAATCGTCGGATTTAGCTACAATGGTACCCTGCCCACGCCGATTTTTGTAGAGGTCCACGCCTTCAGGCCTATCCGCATCCTCTCGTTGAGAGAGGACCAGGTGAAAAAAGTCAGCGAAACCTATCCTTTTCTGGTAAGACAGGTGATTCCAGCAAATACCTATAAAGATGTCCCAGAGGCAGTCACTGTGGGTTTGTATTCCAATTTCGTTGCAAACAAAGAGATACCCGATGATGTGGTTTATGAGGTCGTGAAGACGTTTTGGAAACATCTACCAGAAATCGCCAAGGCTTTTCCTTTAGTGGCCAATACAAAGCCTGAAGAGACCGTCCTCCACGCCACGGCCCCCCTTCACAAAGGAGCATTGAAATATTATCGAGAGATAGGGCTGAAAATCCCCAAAGAAGCCATTCCACCTGAAGCGCAGTGAATACGAGAATTTCACGCTTCGCCTAAAAAAGAAGGAAGAGCGATGCGAAAAGACTTACTTGAGACTTCCACCCAGATCCCTCTTAGTAATGAACAACAGAAAGCCGTAGAAAAGGAAGAGACGCCCAAGCGGATCCTCAGTGGTTTCTGGATGTATTCACTGAGGGCCATTGCCATTGCGATGGCCCTCTTTCACATTTATACCGCAGGAACTGGAGCCTGGGTTCTTCAGAACACCGTTCACTTCATGTTTACCTTATTATTGATTTTCATTACTTATCCCCCTCGAAAACGAAGCCCGAGCAGGAATGTCATCCATATCTGGGATGTCGTTCTCACGGTATTGGGTCTTATCGGTAATGTTTATTATATGCTCAATCTCAATCGCATCCTCTATGATCTGGGTTATCTCTCCCCCACAACCTTGGATCTTATCCTCGGTGGCATCATGGTGATCCTCGTGCTCGAGGCCGCACGTCGAACGGTGGGATTGGCCTTACCTATTCTTGCGACCATTGCCCTCCTTTATGCCTTCTTCGGTCCCTACTTCCCAGGACAATGGGCCCATTCTGGTTTCTCCATAAAGGACCTCATTGCCAGCCTCTATCTCGGAGAATTGGGGATTTATGGTGTAATCATGCGTGTCTCTGCTTGTGTGATCGCCATCTTCGTCATCTTCGGGGGATTATTGGTTCATACCGGGGGTGGTGATGTTTTTATCCGGCTGGCCTATGCTTTAACCGGCAGGCTGACGGGCGGCCCTCCCAAGGTGGCGGTCGTCGCCAGCATGCTCTTTGGAATGATCAGCGGGTCCACGGCGGCCAATGTGGCAACGACTGGTGTATTTACCATTCCGTTGATGAAGTCAAAAGGTTACAAACCCCATTTTGCTGGCGGTGTCGAGGCGGCTGCCTCCTCTGGTGGGCAGATCATGCCGCCGATCATGGGTGCTGGAGCCTTTATCATGGCAGATATCCTGGGTATCTCTTATTTCAAAATTGCACTATCTGCTTTGATTCCAGCTCTCCTTTATTATCTCGGATGTTGGATGGCTGTCCAATTTGAGGCAAAACGTTTGGGATTCCCTCCTGATCCAGATGCAGGAAAGATTCCCCTTAAAGAGATGTTCGCTGGAAGCCATACCCTCTTTATTCCTTTAGTCCTTTTGATTATTTTATTGGCTTTAATGTATACCCCAACCACTTGTGCATTTTGGTCTTTTATCAGTGCGCTGCTTCTTTACCTTATCTCTCAGAGAAGTAGAAAAGAACTCTGGGAAGCCCTGAAAAAGGTAATGAAAGCCCTGGAAGGAGGTGCCCATACCGCTGCCCTCGTGGCCTCCATGGTTGGTGTGGTTCAGCTCGTGGTGGCCGTTGTAGGGATGACCGGATTGGCGGTTAAGTTTTCTTCGGTCATCATCGCCCTAAGCGGCCAATCCCTTCTGATCGCTTTGGCTTTGGGCATGGTCGTCACCATCATTTTGGGAATGGGCGTTCCGACCGTGGCGGCCTATATTTTGGGGATCTCAATGGTGGCTGGCGCTTTTGTCAATGTAGGTATAGAGCCCTTGCCCGCCCATCTTTTCATTTTCTATTATGCCGTCTTGGCTGGAGTAACGCCACCCGTGGCCTTGGGAGCCTATGTGGGGGCAGCGATTGCAGGGGCGCACTGGTTCAAGACAGCATTGGTCGGCTGCCGCATTGGCTTTGCAGGGTTCTTAGTCCCCTTCATCTTTGTTTACAGCCCAAGCCTTTTAGGACAAGGCCCTATTCTATGGGTGATTATTGGATTTCTCTTCGCCAGCCTTGGAGTTATAGCTTTGGCTGGATCGATGATCGGATATTTGTTCAAGCCGGCAAATTTTATAGAAAGGATTCTTCTCTTTGGGGCGGCCTTGGCTTTGATTGATCCCCGGATTATTACGGATTTAATCGGTTGCGTCCTGATTGGAATCACGCTGCTGATGCACAAATATTGGAGCTGGCGGCCACAAGAAGCCATGCCAGTTTTAGTAGGTGGAGAGGCATATAGAATCGAAAAGAGGTTATAAGAATGGCGAACCCCAATATCGCTCCCCCGACTTTCTGAAACCGATAACTACCCTCCGCCGGTAATCCATCAAACTGTGCTCCTCGTGTATATGCGTTTACCACATGGAACATGGTACCTCCTATTTCGTGATTCCATCCTTAATCAACCGCCTCCCTTTCCTTCTCCCCCAGCTGGAACTGGCGGTTAAGGCTTTCAATCGTAGCCAAAGGACTATCCACCTCGCTTTCGATGGATATCCTGACTTGGTACTTCTGCTTGACAAGTTTCAGAGAGACTCTTTCCAACCCTCTCAAAGTTCTTCCAAAATTCCTAAGGATCCATGCCGATAAAGGAGCAATATCCGCTTCGGGTGGGTAAGGTGGACGTGCGGGAATTACCTTGGCCATTAGGTGCGGAACTGGGTTAGCCCTTGGCATTGACAGTTAATCCCATTGAATTTTAATTTCTCGGATGATAGATTAAAAACATGGTTGCTCAGAAGATCCATCAAAGGTGGCTGGAGCGGGTTTTCTACGATATGGAAACCGCAAAAGCTATGCTGCAAACTGGGCGTTTGATCTACGCCATTTTTATGTGCCAGCAGGCATTAGAAAAGTGTTTTAAAGCACTCCTTGCTTATGAGGATAAAGAAATTTTACCTATCCATAACCTTCGCCGCTTAGCGGAGCTCGCAGCCGTAATCAACCAATTTGATGAGTCTACGTTAATGAAGCTTGATTTTCTTTCGAGTTATTACATCAACGCCCGTTATAAGGAAGATTTACAGCAATTGTCAAAGGGGATTACTGAAAAAGTGGTGCAAGATTTTATCAAATTTTCAGAAGGGCTCATTACATGGCTCTGTCAAAAGATGAAGTGATCAAAATTGTAAAAGGATTTCTCGAATCTCTCCGCAGGAAACACGATGTGCGGGAAGCCTACCTCTTTGGGTCTTTTGCCACGGGGAAGGCCAAAGACTACAGTGATGTGGACCTGGCAATTGTCTTGGGATCCTTGGACGCGCCCAAAGACTCGCTCTTTGACGAAGAATTTCAGATTTTTCATGAAGCCCAGAAATACAATTCCAGGCTGGAGGTTGTCTGCTTCCTCCAAAAGGAATTCGACCAGAACGGTTGTGCCTTAGTTAAACGGATTAAGAAAGAGGGGATCCGGTTGGTGTAGGGAGAATGTGGTGCTCTTTCGGGTTCCCCCCACCTATCCCCTCATCCCCCAGTCAAGGGCATGACCACAACAATGCGATCTTATCGTGAATGGGGGAGTTCATATGATTTAGAAATCGTTTTATGCTCCCTCCAGCCTCGCTTTTACTCCCACTATTTCTTCCAGTAAGCTTAAGATAGCCGAAAAATCTTTTTTGCCCTTTCCGGTGGCCCTCGCCCATTCGTAAATCTGCCGAACTGCGGAGCCTAATAGGATGGGAACATTATGAATCGCCGCCAAATTGTTGGCTAAACCCAAATCTTTATACATCAGATCCACCATAAACCCCGGCTCGAAATCTCCCTTGAAAGCCTTTCTCGGCATGTAAGTACTGAGGGCCCAATTCTGGGCAGAACTCTTAGACATAATCTCGAATAAAACTTTTGGTTGCACCCCGGCTTTGATCCCCAATACCATCCCTTCACAGGTCGCCTGCATACATATAGCCGCGACTAAATTATTCGTGATTTTGGAAATCTCTCCGCTCCCTATCGGCCCGCAATAGTAGATGTTTTTACCCATGGCCTCAAAGATCTCTTTACACTCTTTAAAAATTTCTTCTTTCCCCCCAACCATGATTGTGAGCGTGCCTTCGATCGCCCCCAATTGCCCTCCACTTACCGGTGCATCCAGCATTTCAATGTTCTTTTTCAAGGCGGTGGCAGCAATTTCCTGGGAGACTGTGGGTTCAATCGTGCTCATATCAATGACGATACTTTCTTCTTTGATACCCGTTAAAACTCCATCTTCATTCAGATAGACTTCTTTGACCTCCTTAGAGGTGGGAACCATAGTGATAACCACATCCGATTTTTCGCCAACTTCTTTGGCGGTCTCCCCCTTTTTGGCTCCTAATTCGACTAACTCTTTTACAGGTTCCTTGACGATATCATTTACGCACAAGGCATAACCGGCTTTCATTAAATTTTTCGCCATCGGTTTACCCATAACCTCCAGCCCAATAAAACCAATCCTTTTCTTCATTTTGCCCCTCCTATAATTTAATGCGGTATTGTCAAGACCCAACCACAGAGAGCCCAGAGATAATTTATCAATTTTGAGGGAGTTAAGGGAACATAGAGTTTTTCTCTGCACTCTCTGTGGTTCTATTGTCTTATACCAAAAATCCAAAAAAATTGTTGGCAAAAATAGCCTTTTTTTATACATTTTTAATTGTCAGAACACTCTTCACCCTTTTTCAGGTACGGATTAAGGAGGGAACGAATGCCAGACAACATTCTTGTAATTCATCCCCGCGACAATGTGGGGGCGGCCTTAAAAATACTGGCCGCAGGAGAGAAAGCCACGGCCAAAGGAATCGAAGGACTTACAGCCCTGCAAGAAATACCGGCCAGTCATAAAATTGCTCTGCGGGATATTTCCGCGGGTGACGAAATTATCAAATATGGAGAAGCCGTTGCCATCTGCACCCGGGACATCAAAAAAAGGGAATAGATCCATACCCACAACCTCGAAAGCAAGAGGTGGAGGAAATGAAAGAGGTAACTGGATACAAGAGAAAAAATGGAAACTTTGGCATCCGCAACCATCTACTTGTTTTAGCCACAGTTTCCTGCGTCAATGGGGTCATTAATCTCATTTCCCGAGAAGTTCCAGAAGCGGTTTGCGTAACTCATGCGCATGGCTGTGGCCGGGGTGGGCCCAGAGATTTGCAAGTTTTATTTCGCATTCTCTCCGGCCTCGTTCATAATCCCAATGTTGGCGGAGTGGTTCTCATCGGCCTTGGCTGTGAGGTTTCGAACACTAAAAATTTATTGCCTCTAATCAAGGAAGCCGGTAAACCCATCGAGATTTTTAACGTACAAGAAGACGGTGGTTCCTTGCAAACAGCTAAAAAAGGGGCTACGGCTGCCCGCCGGATTCTTTCTGAGATCAACAATCAGACAAGGGTAGCCCTCTCTTGGGATAAGCTTTTGGTCTCCATGGAATGCGGCGGCTCTGATGCCATGTCAGGGGTAACGGCTAATGTGGCTATGGGAGCGATATCGGATTGGCTGGTGGAAAAGGGAGCCACGGTCATATTCGGAGAAAACACGGAGATGATCGGGACGGCTCATGTACTGGCTCGAAGGGCAAAAAATGAGCAAGTGGCCAGACATATTGAGCAGATGATTGACCGAGCCGAAAAGCTAACGAAAGAAATCATGGGAGACCTGGCCAGTTTGGTTATCTCCCCGGGTAATATGGATGGAGGGATGAGTACCATCGCGGAAAAATCCATGGGCTGTATCTTCAAAGGAGGAACAACAACGATCAACCAGGTTGTTGACTATGGAGAGATTCCGTCTGAAAAAGGATTGGTCCTGCAAGATGGACCTGGCTATGATGGCGATTCCATGGCTGGATTGGCAGCCAGCGGTTCCCAGCTTATGTTTTTCTCCACCGGGAGAGGGACTCCGGCTGGCTTTCCAGCCATTCCAGTAATCAAGGGGGCCAGCAACACAGGAATTTACGAAGCAATGAAGGATGATATGGATGTGAATGCTGGAAGCCTGGTGGAAGGAAGATCTCTCGCAGAGCTGCGCACGGAGATGATCAATCTGATGATCCGGGTGATCAACGGAGAAAAGACCAAAGCCGAGGCCAACGGGATGGATGTTTTTACTTTCATGACGGTTCATCCCCCGTTTTAGGTGTGCCGGATCCATTCCACCTCTCATATTTTCAACCTCCCAGTGATCTCGATCATTTCATTTGACAAAACTAAGTATATGATTTAGAAAGTTAACTACATTGGGAACTAAAAAATGAACACACCGAAATAATAAAGAGGCAATAAGAAAATGAGCACGGTGATAAAGGGCCCGCAAGAATTGGAGAAGGAAGTCATCAAGGCCGATCTCTGCACGCTCTGCGGAGCCTGCGTTGGCCTCTGCCCGTACTTGCGGGCCCACAAAGGCAAAGTGGTTGTGATGGACAACTGCAATCTCTCGCAGGGAAGGTGTTACTCTTTCTGCCCCCGCACGCCGGCAAACTTGGAGGCCCTCAATCAATTCATCTTCGGAACCCCTTATCCGGGAGACTCGCTGGGAACTTTTCAGAAGGTAGTCATGGCCAAGTCCTTGGATAAAGAGATTCTTTCCAAAGGCCAGTACGGAGGAATCACTTCCACTTTAGTGGCTTGGGCCATGAAAAAGAGAATGATTGACGCAGCCATCCTTACCAAAAGAGAAAAGGAACTCCTTTCCTCAGGAAAGCTGGCCAAGGATAAAAAGCAAGTTTTGGCCTGCGCCGGTTCCAATTACATCGCCTCCCCTACTCTGGAAGCTTTCAACAAGAGCGCCGGCGGCTCTTACAAAAGGATAGCCGCGGTGGGCATCCCCTGCCAGGTCTTAGCCCTGGGGAAGATGCGCCTTAATCCGCTGGAGAATAAGAACAACATAGAAAAGCTCAGCCTGGTCATCGGCCTGTTTTGCACATGGGCTCTCTCCTACAGAGAATTTTTCCAGTTCCTCCAGCAAGAAGTGCCGATCAAAAAGATCGCCAAGATGGACATTCCCCCACCCCCGGCGAATGTCTTTCAGGTGCAGTTACCGGGCGGAGTAAAATCCATTTCTCTGGATCATGTCCGCAATTTCATCCGGCCAACCTGCACGGTTTGCCTGGACATGACTGCCGAATTCTCCGACCTTTCAGTGGGAGCGGTGGAAGGAATCTCCGGATGGAACACAGTCATCGTGCGCACGGCCAAAGGTCAGGAACTACTGGAAGATGCGCGCCGGGCCAGGGCTATCGAGGTGGCTGAAATACCCAAGGCCAATCTCAACCACCTGAAAGAGGCTGCTCTTCTGAAGAAGAAGAGGGCTCTGGAGAACATCGTGAAACGCACGGGAAGCAAGGAGAATCTTCTTTATCTTCAGGGAGCTGATTCTTTGCGTTCCCTATTACCCAGTTAAAAAATTTTTTTCACCGCGGAGATCGCAGAGGACGCCGAGATGCAATAAGGATCAGAAGGCGAAATTCGTTTTTTACTTTTTGATATTTATTTTTTATATTCTCTGCGCTCTCTGCGCGCTCTGTGGTTAATATTTATTTGGAGAAAAAGATGTCCGTAATTAAGAAAAATGCTCCGGGAACCAGCGAGCTCTTGATGGGCAACGAGGCCATTGCCCGTGGTGCTCTGGAAGCCGGCGTGCAGTTTGCCGCCGCCTATCCTGGAAATCCTTCTTCCGAGATTATCGGGACCCTCGCCCAGGTGGCCCGGGAGATGGAGATATATGTGGAATGGTCGGTAAATGAAAAAGTAGCCATCGAGGCTGCTGCCTCTGCTTCCTTCTCTGGCCTGCGGGCCATCAGCGCCATGAAGCAGAACGGCGTGAACGTGGCCTCGGATTTCATTCTCAATCTCAATCTTTCTGGAGTGGGCAGTGGTGGGTTGGTTCTGGTGGCGGCCGATGACCCCGCCGCCCTTTCCTCCACGAACGAGGAAGACTCTCGCTTCATTGCCAAACTTGGAGACCTTCCTTTACTGGAGCCAGCCACTTTTCAGGAAGCCAAAGACATGACCAAGTGGGCCTTTGAGCTTTCTGAGTCTATCAACAGCCTGGTGATCATCCGCAGCGTCTCGCGCATCTCCCATGCCCGGGGCAACGTCGTATTGGGTGAACTCCCCCAAGAGAAGAGAACGGCTCGTTACGATACCTCCAAGATCTTCATCCCTGTGGCCGCTCCCTTGCGGCATCTGGCCCTTCACCTCAAGCAGGGCAAGGTGCGGGAGAGGTATGAATCCTCCCTCTTCAACTGGTATGTCGGCCCGGACAACCCCGAGCTTTTAATGATCACCTCTGGCAGCGGCTGGTTCTATTCACTGGAGGCGGTCAATACTCTGAACTTAAAAGATCGTGTAGGCATTCTCAAGATCGGAACGACCTGGCCCCTTCCCTCGAAACTTTTGGCCAAGCACATGGCCAAAGTGAAGCGGGTGCTTTTTGTAGAAGAAGTAGATCCATTCTTAGAGAATAATGTAAAGGAACTGGCTGCCGAGTGGTCGCCGGAGGTTGGCTCCTGGACATTCTACGGGAAGAGCTCGGGGCATGTCCATCCTTTCGGGGAGATCAATCCGGATTTGATCATCAATGCCGTATCGAAGGTGATGGACAAACCTTATTCCCCGAGAGAAAAGGGATACGGGCAAAAAGCCACGGAGATGACCAAAGCCCTGGTGCCAAACCGCGACCTCGGTTTCTGCGCCGGCTGCCCCCATCGAGCCACTTTCTGGGCCATCAAATCTGCGCTCAAGCTCGACGGGCGAGGAGGGTTTGTTACCGGAGATATTGGTTGCTACTCTCTCGGACTGGGGCCAGCCGGGTTTTTCCAGCTCAAAACCATGCATGCCATGGGATCGGGGGCAGGATTAGCCACTGGCTTTGGCCAATTACACAAGTTTGGATTTGACCAGCCCGTGCTCTCGGTCTGCGGCGATTCCACTTTCTACCATGCCGCCATCCCGGCATTGATCAACGGCGTTTACAACAAATCCAATTTCGTCATGGTCGTTCTGGATAACAGCGCTACAGCCATGACCGGCTTCCAGCCCCATGCCGGAACTGGCGAGACCGCAACCGGTTCTCCCGCTGCAATCGTAGACATCGACAAACTCTGTTCGGCTCTGGGCATTCGAGTGGAGACCTGCGACCCTTTCGACCTTCGGGATACAACGGAGAGAATCCTGGACCTGATCAATGATAAAGGTGGGGTCCGCGTGCTCATTTCCCGCCGGAAATGCGCCCTGGTCAAGGCCAAAGAGGAGAAGGCCGCCTATAAAGTTTATGTGGACCCGGAAAAATGCCTGGGCGAGTCTTGCGGCTGCGCCCGCTTGTGCACCCGGATTTTTAAGTGCCCGGGGTTGATCTGGAACAAGGAAAAAGGCAAATCCCAGATGGACGAAGCCATCTGCACAGGGTGCGGCCTCTGCGCGGATATTTGTCCTGAGTCTGCCATCATCAGAGAGGAAAATTAGGATGACCCTTTCTAAGGACCCGTTGAACCTGATCATTACCGGCGTGGGGGGGCAGGGCAATGTTTTGGCTTCCCAGCTCATCGGCCGGGCGCTGGTGCGAGAGAATTTCTACGTGACCATCGGAGAGACTTACGGGGCTTCCCAGAGGGGTGGGGCGGTGATGAGCCACCTGCGAATATCCAGGCAATCTCAGCACAGCCCTCTCATTCCCGAAGGGCAGGCTGACATCGTGGTGGCTCTGGAGCCCGTGGAAGCCTTGCGTGTCATCGGCCAGTACGGGAACCCTTCTGTTTCTGCGGTGGTCAATTCGCGGCCCATTTACCCCACCGCTGTGACTGTCGGGGATGCAGAATATCCATCCTTTGAGAAAATCCAGGAAACCATCCGCGATCTGGCTAAAAAAGCCTGGTTCGTCGATGCCACAGAAATCGCCCTTGCTTTGGGCTCGCCCATCTTCACGAACATCATCATGGTGGGGGCTCTGGTGGGGACTGACCTTCTTCCCTTGTCCCAGAGGGCCTTCGAAGAAATTATCAAAGAGAGTTCCCCCGGAGCGCAACTCTCTGATAATCTTAAGGCCTTTCGGCGCGGCTTGGAAAAGACTCAAGGAATCTAAGAAAACCTTCCTGAAGGATAGGAGAGCAATAGAAGGGTAGCCGAATTAGCCGGCAGGATATCAAAAAGGGGCTTTTCGCCCAGTCCAGCGATAAAGCCCCTTTTCTGTTTCCTTAAAACGAATGATCAAACTTCTTCGAGCATGGTGGTGAATAGATCGTGATGCTCTTCTTCCTCCTCCAGAATTTCTTTGAACAAAAAGGCTGTGGTGACGTCTGCTTCTTTTTGCGCCTGTTCAATAATCCCCTTATACATCTTGATGGCTTCTTCTTCTGCTTTCGTATCTAATTCTAAAAACTCCTTCAGGCTACTTCCGACACTGATGGGTGCGGGCTTGGTAGTCGGAGTTCCCGTGAGATACCATAGCCTCTCGGCGATCTTCTCGGCATGTTTCATTTCGGCAATGGCCGTCTGCTTGAACTGGTTCTGCACGGCGACCCCCTTGACTCCCACAACCTGCACATGCTGCCACATGTACTGGATGCTCACCTGAATTTCTCTGGCAATGGCCTCATTCAACATCTGCTTTAACTTGTCACTCACCTTGGTCGCTGGTTCCAACGAAACTGCCATATTTCTTACCTCCTCATAGAATTTTGGGCTAAAGGCCTATATTTTTATTATTATGCCGAAGAAAATAAAAAACAATATTATTTTTTCATACCCCTTCTCCTCCAGCATTTCCTTCAACATGGCTCGTACCTGATCACCATCCTCTATGACGAAAATGCGTGCTCTATTCAACTTTCCTTCTCCCCCTTATGATCCAGCACCCTCCGGACGGTCCTGGCCAGGTCGCCCATCACCAGAGGCTTCATGACAAACTTTCGAATACCTATCTCCTTCGCCTTCTCCTCCGAGATGTATTCACTAAAACCCGTGCAGAGGATGATGGGAATACCAGGCCGAATGCGCATCATCTCTCGAGCCAACTTATCCCCCGTCATGTTGGGCATGGTCATATCTGTGATGACCAAGTCAAATTGCCCCGCCTTTGCGCGGAATAGCTCCAGAGCCTCAATGCTGCTTGTCCGGACACTCACTTTATAACCCAGGTGCTCCAGCATCCGCTTGCCTATATCTGCCAGGGCCTGCTCGTCGTCGATAAAAAGGATGCTTTCATACCTTCCCATAGGAAAGGGTTCGATCCTCTGAATATCTGCAACCTCTTTGGCGTGTTCAATTCTGGGAAGATAAACCTGGAAGGTGGTTCCTTTCCCCGGCTCACTATAAACCGTTATTTCACCCTCATGGCTTTTGACGATCCCATGGACCACGGCCAATCCTAAGCCACTTCCTTCGCCCACCTGCTTGGTGGTGAAATAAGGGTTAAAGATCTTCGCTAAGATGTCAGGAGACATACCATGGCCGGTGTCGCTCACGGACAGTCTTACATAGGACCCTGGATGGATGTCCGGGTAGCGGGCAGCGACGACTGCATCGATATCGACTTTGCTGAGGCCTATCTCTAAGAGGCCCCCGTTCTCCCTCATGGCATGAGCCGCATTGGTACAGAGGTTCATCAACACCTGGTGGATCTGGGTGGGGTTCGTGTTAATGACGAGTGTATCCCTTTCTATTTGCTGCCGGATTTCAATGTTAGAAGGTAAAGAGGCTCTGAGAAGCTTGATGGTTTCTTTGACAATGGAAGCTATCTCCATTGGTTTTCTCTCTTCACTCTTCTGGCGGCTGAAGGCAAGGATCTGTCGCACCAGATCCTTGGCTCGCCGGCTGGCTTTGAGTGCTTCCTTCAATTTATCATTTGCTTTAGAGTTTTCTGGAAGGTCCCAGATAGCCAGTTCCGTATAACCCATAATGGCTGCCAAGATATTGTTAAAGTCATGGGCAATACCCGCAGCCAGCTGACCAATCGCCTCAAGTTTTTGAGCCTGGGCTAGCTGACCCTCTAAATTCTTTCGTTCAGTGATGTCACGAGAATTGACAATAATCACTGGGCTTCCAGAATCATCGAACATGCTCATGCCAATGGATTGAAAGATACGCCATGAGCCATCAGAATGCTTCAGCCGGTGTTCTATGGACGATGGAATCTCCTGTCTATGATTTTGGAGAATTTTATTGACGAACTCCTTCACCGAGGGTAAATCATTTGGATGCACAGACTGAAAAACATTCCACCCAATCTGGTATTCTGATTGATACCCAAGAATGCGTTTGACTGAAGGGCTGACGTAGGAAATGTTTTGGTTTCTATCTATGGTTATGATGATGTCCGAGGAATTTTCGATGAGCGAACGAAAATGCTCCTCGCTACGTTTCAGCTGCTCCTCTGCTCGCTTGCGGTCAAGGAAAAGCTGGACATTAGCGATAGCTCCAGCAATCTGATTACCAACTTTTTCTGCCAGTCTCAGATCCATCTCGGTATAAGCATTTGTTTTGAAAGAACGAATATGCAGCACTCCTATCGCCTGATCTTTCGAGACCAAAGGAACTACCATCATCGATCGAAATCCAGCCTGGAAATAGGGTAAGGCTCCCGGAAATGCATCCACGACTTCTTCCAAGTTTTCTTCCTGAACGAGCATGCTCGATCGAGTACGCATGACTCTTTCCGAGGTTGTGCCGACCATGGGGATGATATCTCCCGCTTTCCGATCGGCCATCTCAAAACCCCAGACATAGGCGGTGGTTAAGTTGCTTTCTTCGAGATTACCAATGGCGATCGAAATCCGATCACCGGGGATGAGTTTACGCACTTCCTCAGCAAAACGATCATACACCTCCTCGATTTTGAGGGTCGAGCTGATGATTCGCCCAATCTCGGCTACGATGGCATTTTCTTGCGCCAGCCGTCTGGCCTCTTCTTCACTCCTTCTCAGGGCCTCCTGCGCTTGCTTTCTCTCAGTTATGTCAATGCCTGTACCCAATATCCAGGGCTGGCCATCTTGTGAGGAAGGGAGGGGCGTGCAGCGCCATTCAATGAGTCGCTCCTCACCTGATTTCGTTATCCAGGGATTTTCATGAGGGGCTCTCACTTCAGGGGCGTATGGATCAGAAAACCGCTTCTGTACCAGAGGTACCCACTCTGGCGGGAGGAACAATTTCGGGATAGTGTTCCCGATAACTTCCTCACGCTTGTATCCGGTAAGTTCCTCACAAGCACGGTTGAACAGGCGAATGCGACCCTCTGGATTGGTGAGCACAATCAAACTGGGGGCCGTCTCCACAACTGTTTCCAGAGCTTGTCGGTTTTCTTGCAGAGCTTCTTCAGCTTTCTTGCGCTCAGACTCGCGCTGTTGGAGGGATGCCGCCATCTCATCAAAGGCGCGGGCCAGCTGGCTCAATTCTCCTTCCCCATAAGTTACTCCAGTGCGCACACTCAAATCACCAGCGCCCAGTCCCTTCGCTGCGCTCACAAGCTTACTCATGCGCCGACGAACTAACAGATCACCTCCAATCCAGGCAATAGCAAGCGCCATGAGGCTGATAAACGCTAACAAGATAAGGTTGCGGCTCAAAAGGCGGTTAACCTGGGCAAAGGCTACCGAAGCAGGGATGCCAATTTTTACATATATTCTTCCAGCATGTACCGGGCCGCCAAATGCGGTGAAGGCATACAGGCGTTGAACCCCGTCCATGCCAGTAGCTTCCGTCATGCCTTCACCTTGAGATCCAATAGCCTTGAATAGGAATTCTTCCTTCATGCTCCTGCCGACCCACTTCTCTGGTTCAGGATGGCGAGCTAAGATCAAGCCATTGTGATTCACTACAGTGAGCGTCGAACCTGGAGGCAAATCTGCTTTGGCAGCGAGTTGGCTAAGCCAGTCCAGACTCAATGCCACATAAACCACGGCCTTTACCTTACCTGCTTCATCGAGGACTGGGTAGCCGAAATTCACGACAGGCTTGCCAACAATGCGACCAATCTGATAATCGCCAATGGCGAAGTTGCGGGTTTGAAGAGCGAGCTGAAAATAAGAACGATCAGCGATGTTGACCGGTTGATCCATGGGGACGGCGCTGGCAAATATACTACCATCTGGCTTTGCCGCTCCGATGTTGAGGTACCACGGGTATTGTTTGAGAAGATCGGCAAAGAGCGAACAGCAAAAAGCTGAATCACATTTGCGCACCTGGGGTAACTGAGCCAGCGTATAAAGTAAATGACGTCCCCCCTCAATTAGCTCATTCTGGCTGTTGGACAAGAGCCGTGCCAGCCGTAATGCTTCTTCTTTCGCCTGAGTGGCTGCTATCCGTCGTTGTTCCAGACCCGAATAGAGCGTTACCCCCAACGCCGGAATAATTGCGCAAAGAACGAGTAAAATCAGACGGAAACGCATGCTAAAGAAAAAGCGGTACATGGATTCCTTCTAAATCCACCTTTATCTGCCCTTTAAGAATCGATATAATTCTGACTGTAAAACCCTCCACCCCTTCCCGGCTTTGACCGCCTTGATCCTCCCGAGACGGATATATTTGATGAAGGTGGGTTGGGAGATTTTTAAATACTCCGTTGCTTCCTTAGTTGTCAGAACCATATCTTTTTCCATGAAAGGCATTGATTTGCTCCGATTTATTTTGATTTTCTCTTATTTATCGGCAAATTAGGCGGGAAATATAAATAAGGTTTATCCGGGTTTTTACCGGGTAACCCCCAACCCCCTCCCCTCCCTTGACGGGAGGGGCGAGGGGAGGGTGCAACACTGTGCCGGATCAATTGTAATACTCCTCCTCCACCCTTCCCTCCCCCATCCAGGGGGAGGGTGGGTCATATTGAAATTAAATGCTTCCCACGGAATTCCCGGAAGAACTATAAATAAGTTGGGTAGAAAAGGATTTTCATAAAGCCGGAGATTTGGTATGATTCCGCAAATAGACTTCCACTATCTAACTATACATGACGACATTAATGAACACAAAGCAGGTCATTCCCGCGAAAGCGGGAATCCAGAAATGCACTGGATTCCCCCGTATCAAGTACGGGGCAGGCTTAGTCAAGCCCGGAATGACAAATTGTTGAGCACTTATGTCGTTGTATATAATTTTGTCTAACAGAGGAGAATTCTTCCTATTGCTCGCCATAGCCAAATCTCTCAAGATTAAAAGTCTTCATCCTTTTTTCCTCTTTTTGGTCATGGTCTTTTCCACCGGATTCAGTTCTGCCCTCACGGTGGAAGAAATTGCTGAACTTCAGCCAACCCTCCAGGGGAAAACGACCGGGGAGAAAATTGCCTTCTGGGCAGAAAAATTTATCGGCACCCCCTACGATGAAGATCCCCAGGGAGACTATGTCATCAAGGCCATGATTGTTGCGGACGAAAAAATTGACTGCATGTATTTAACCTTCCGGGCTGTGGAACTAGCTTTAAGCAATACTCCCGAAGAGGCCATTCAAATCGCCTTAGGGAAACGCTTCCACTCCCGGGGCGTTCTTAAAGATGGGAAGGTAGTGAACTACGATAACCGTTTCCAGTATGGAGAGGACATGATCACCAGCGGCAAATGGGGGAAAGAAATTACTTTTGAAATTGGTCGCCATGTGCGAATCAAGGGATCGAGAGGCAGAGATTTCTGTCATATCCTTCCCACCCAAGGTCTATTACGTGGGATGAAAAATTTAGAAAGCGGGGATATTCTCTTTTTCATAACCCCTCCAGAAAAGAGGAAGGCGGATGAAATCGTGGGACATATCGGGATCATAAAAACAGAAGAAAAATTTGGGAGGAAGGAAGTTCATTTGATCCACGCCAGCGGAATAAAAAATAAGGGCGGGGTTGTGAAAAAAGTTCCCTTGAAAGAATACATTTCCACGATGCCATTCGTTGGAGTGAAGATAACGAGATTCGAATAAAAAACCAGGAATATTGGAGTACTGGAATAATGGAATATTGGGGAGTAAAGCCTTTCCCTTTTCTACCCATCATTCCACCATTCCATTATTCCATTCTTCCACCTTTTTTCGAGCCAAGAAGCTTACCATGAGGTGGATTTTATGGCCAAGAATCTGGACGACCTCTGTATAAACACCATCCGGGTGCTATCTATAGATATGGTTCAGGAAGCCAACTCCGGCCATCCAGGAATGCCCATGGGCGCCGCTTCCATGGCCTATGTTCTCTGGACAAAGTTCCTCAAACATAATCCCCAGAATCATGCCTGGCCTGACCGGGACCGTTTCGTGCTCTCGGCCGGGCATGGTTCCCCCCTTCTCTATTCACTTCTCCATCTGACTGGATATCCTTTGTCCACCGAAGAAATTAAGCGTTTCAGGCAGTGGGGTAGCAAAACCCCCGGGCATCCTGAATATGGAGAAACTCCTGGCGTGGAAAGCACAGCTGGCCCCCTGGGGCAGGGCTTTGCCATCGGGGTGGGCATGGCCATCGCGGAACGCTCCCTGGCTTTCCGCTTTAATCACCCAGGTTATGAGATCATCAACCATTACACCTATGCGATTGTAAGCGACGGAGATTTAATGGAAGGGATTGCCTCGGAAGCTGCTTCCCTCGCTGGCCATCTCAAATTGGGTAAACTCATCTATCTCTATGACGATAATTCCATCACTCTGGCCGGAGAAGCCAGGCTGGTTTTCACTGAGGAGGTGGGCAAACGATTTCAAGCCTATGGCTGGCATGTACAATCGGTGGAAGACGGGAACGACCTGGAGGCGATCTCCAAAGCGATCGAGGCGGCCCAGAATGAAGAAAGCCGGCCCTCCCTTTTTTGCGTGAAAACCCACATCGGTTATGGCAGCCCGCATAAACAGGATACCTTTGAAGCTCACGGCTCTCCGCTCGGTCCTGAAGAAGTCATGGCCACAAAGAAAAATCTCGGATGGCCAATTGAGCCGAAGTTTTACATTCCCCAAGAGGCGGTGGCCCATTTCCGCCAGGCGCTCGAGAAGGGAGAGCGACTGGAAGCTGAATGGAAAGAAAAATTGGAATCTTATGGAAAAACCCATCCAGAGTTGGTTCACGAATGGAATCAGAGGATGAGCTCCGAACTTCCGGATGGCTGGGATAAAAATATCCCAGTTTTCCCTCCGGATCCGAAAGGCATGGCCACTCGCTCTGCAGGCAGCATAGTAATGAATTCCATTGCCCCCCACCTTCCCTCTTTGATCGGAGGGTCAGCTGATCTGAGCCCTTCCACAAACACCGCCCTGAAAGGCCTGGGGAACTTCCAAGTCTCTCGATCCAAAGAAGATCCTGTCCAGGGCGCAGAATCTGGCCCCTGGAGCTACGGGGGAGCCAACCTCTTTTTTGGAGTTCGCGAACATGCTATGGGAGGCATCCTGAATGGGATTGCCCTGCACGGAGGGTTCCTCCCTTATGGAAGCACCTTCCTGGTATTCTCAGATTACATGAGGCCAGCAATCCGCCTGGCGGCCATGATGAAACTACACCTTATCTATGTATTCACCCATGACTCCGTTGGCCTGGGAGAGGATGGCCCGACCCATCAGCCCGTAGAGCACTTAGCAAGTTTGCGGGCTATGCCCGGCCTGACCGTGATCCGGCCGGCAGACGCCAATGAAGTAGCTGAGGCCTGGAAAGCGGCGATTCAACATCAGGATGGACCCATTGCTCTGATCTTTACCAGACAGATCATTCCAATAATTGACAGAAATAAGTTCAGCCCGGCAACCGGGATTCACCGGGGAGCTTACATACTGGCCGATTCACCACCGGATAGGCCAGAGGCCATCTTGATCGCCACAGGCTCTGAGGTTCACCTCGCCCTGGAGGCATATGAAAAGGCCCGTGCTGAAGGCATCCGCCTCCGGGTAGTGAGTATGCCTTCCTGGGAACTCTTTGAACAACAGCCCTTGGATTATCGAAATCAAGTCCTCCCACCAAATATTCCAGTGAGGATATCCATTGAGGCGGGCGCAACATTTGGCTGGGAGAAATATGTGGGAATGAGTGGAGAGGCTATAGGGATCGATCATTTTGGGGCATCAGCGCCAGGAAAAGTCCTCCTTGAAAAGTTTGGATTTACACCTGAGAATATAATGAAGAAGGTTAGGGAGCTTTTAAAAAAATGGGGGCCAATGAAGTAGGGGCGACCGGCCGGTCGCCCCTACAGCCTTTTGGATGGCCGATAGCCGATAGCTAGTTGCTGACGGCTGGTTAGGAGAAATCTCTCATGGCTGTAGGAAGGGTTGTAAGTTTTTCCGTACGCTACCGATTCCTCATCGTGGCCCTGGCGGGGTTGTTAGTCGGCCTGGGCGTGTATTGCGTAATAAACCTGCCTATTGATGTCGTACCAGACGTAACGACT
>JACRCA010000309.1 GCA_016234425.1 Deltaproteobacteria bacterium
GCGGTAAACTTGTCCCTTAAGGAAGGGATTTTCACCTCGATCATCGGGCCCAATGGGGCGGGCAAGACCACCCTGATCAATCTCATGTCCGGTTATCTGTTCCCGGATGCAGGCAGGGTTTTTTTCCGGGGAACCGAGATTACCAGGATGCCCGCACACAAAAGGGTGAAGATGGGCATCAGTCGATCCTTTCAAATCATGAATATTTTTCCCCGTCTGACGGTTTTCCAGAATATTCTTCTTCCCGTTTTGTCCCGTCTGAACAAAAATTCCCGGGCATTTTCCGCCCTGGGAAGCCAGAAGGAGGCAGTGGAGGAAACGGAAAAGATCCTTAACGAAGTCTGGCTCTGGGAAGAGAAAGATTCTCCGGCTGCTGCGCTCTCCCATGGGGATCAGAGGTTTCTGGAGTTGGGAATCGCTGTGGCCACGAATCCCCAGGTTTGTTTCCTCGATGAACCTTCCTCAGGGATGAACCCGATCGAGAGGATCAAGGTTTTAGAGCTGGTGAAGAAATTATCCGCTGAGAGGAAAACCACCTTCGCCATCGTTGAGCACGACATGGATGTGGTCTTCTCCCTCTCGGATTGGATCGTGGTGATGAACCGCGGGGAGATCCTCGCTGAAGGGAAGCCGGATGAGATTCGCGATAATCAGGAAGTAAGGGATATTTACCTGGGGGAAGAGATATGACAGCCATTTTGGAAGTCCGGGAGATCGTCACGGCTTACGGGCAAAGCCAGGTCCTCCATGGCATCTCCCTGGTCGTCGGGCAAGGGGAAGTCGTCTCTCTGTTGGGGAGGAATGGGGCCGGGAAAACCACGACCCTGCGATCCATCATGGGCCTGACGCCTCCCCGCTCAGGGAGCATTCTGCTGAAAGGGAGGGAGCTTGTCGGTCATAAGCCTTTTGAAATTGCTAAGCTGGGGATCGGCTATGTTCCCGATGATCGGAGGATTTTTCCCGATCTGACGGCGGAAGAAAATTTAGAAATTTCCAGACGCCTGGCCCAAAAAAGCGGAGGGCAATGGACCATTGAGAGAGTATATAAGCTCTTTCCTGTCCTGGAGAGACTGCGAGCCAGCAAGGGGAATTGCCTGAGCGGCGGAGAGCAGAAGATGTTGGCCATTGGCCGGGCTTTGATGAAGAGCCCGGAATTGATGCTCTTGGACGAGCCGGTCGAGGGCCTGGCCCCTTTAGTGGTGAGGAACGTCATGGAGGTCGTCCGGGAGATCCAGAGGTCAGGAGTTACCATCCTGCTCGCCGACCAGAATTTAAAATTTTGCCGCAAGGTGTCTGCCAGAGGGTATATCATCGAGAAAGGCCTGATTCACCATCATGGAGACATGGAAAGCATCTGGCAGAATGAGGAGATCGTAAGAAAATACTTAGCGGTGTGAGAAAACATATGAAACCACAGAGTTCACAGAGAAATCCTCTGTATTACTAAAATGCAAATTCTTGAAACTTCATTAACCATCGGTTTTTGCAAAACTCCTAAAAACTAGATTGCCACGCCCGCCCCGAGGCGGGCTCGCAATGACTACCTTCTTTGGTTTTCGGTCATTGCGACCCCGCTTTAGCGGGGGAAGCAATCTCGTATTTTGGACACTTCCGATATTTTCTTTTGATTGTGGCTATGCCCCGCCGTGGCCTCTGTGGTTAGATTTTTACAATACTTGCAGGCAAGAAAGGGGGGATTCAATGGGTAGGGGGAAATATTATCAGCCCGAAATAGAGACGATGAGTCGAAAGGCACTGCGGGAACTCCAGAACGAAAGATTGCGCTGGCAGATTCATCGTTGTTTGGCTAAGTCTGAATTTTACCAGGAGAAGTTCAAAAAAACCGGGATCAAGGCTGCCCACATCAAGACCGTGGATGACCTGGTCCATGTTCCTGTAGTGACCAAGGAGGAACTCAGGGAAGAGCAGGTGAAACATCCTCCTTTTGGGCGCTACACTGTGGCCCCGGCAAAGAAATGGAGCGAACTTCATCCTTCCACGGGCACGACCGGAGCCCCAGTAAATACTATCTGGTCAGAACAGGATGTGGAAAACATCACAGAGGTAACTGCCCGGACTATGTGGAGCTTCGGGGTCCGGCCTGGGGATGTCGTGCAAAATGGCTTCAGCTATGGCCTCTGGGTCGCCGGCATGTCCACTCATTACGCGGCCAAGCGTTTGGGTTGCTTCGTGATTCCCATCGGGGCCAGCATGACGGGCCGGCAAATCGATTACATGATCAACCCGGGGTCAACGGTCCTCCTTTGCACGCCGTCATTTGCCATCCATATCGCCGAGAATATGAGGGAAAGGGGGATCTCTCCTGACCAGATAAAGCTAAGGCTGGGATGTTTTGGGGGGGAGGGAGGAGCCGAGATACCCGCCACGAGAAAGAAGATTGAAGAAGGTTTGGGGATCGATGCCTATGATTATTATGGATTGGCGGAGATTGGCCCCACCTTCGCCTCGGAGTGCACCTCCAAGGCTGGTTTACATTGGGCCGAAGATCATTTTGTGATCGAAGTGGTCAACCCCGACACGATGGAGCGCTGCGCTGAGGGAGAGACGGGAGTTTTGGTCATCACCCATTTAACCCGGGAAGCAACCCCCATGATCCGTTACTGGACGAACGATTATGCCCGGTATGATTCCAGCCGATGCGCCTGTGGCCGGACTCACAGCCGGTCCATAGGGGGAATCCTCGGCCGGGCTGATGATATGATCATCTACCGCGGGGCCAAATTCTATCCCGTGCAGGTGGAGAAAGTAATTCGGAGTTATCGGGAACTCGGCGATGAATTCCTCATCGAACTTACCCGGGACGAGCAAGCCTTGACAGATGTTTGCACAGTGGTTTGCGAATGCCTCAGCCCTAATGAGGATAAACTGGCCCTCGAGCGGCGCCTCCAGAAAGACCTCAGGGAAGAGCTCTTGGTCACCCCAGTAATCCGCATCGAAAACTTCGGCACTCTGGAGCGCACCACCTTCAAGGCCAAACGAATCATCGATAAAAGAAAATGATGCCTCGCCCCCTCCCTCTCCCCAGCGCGGGAGAGGGGAGGGTGAGGGGGCAGCTCTGCGGGAAAGACTTATGCGCTCAACACTCTCTTTTTCCCATGAACCCTGGAACCCTTGAACCCTCTCATTTGAATTGGGTCGAAGAGTTGCGGCACGCTCGCAAGGGAAAACTAATCGGCAGGGAGATCCATTTCTTCCCAGAGATGGATTCTACAAACCGTAAGGCCCGCGACCATGCTCTTAAAGGGGCAGGCGAGGGGTTGGTCATCCTGGCGGAGTCCCAATCAAAAGGAAAGGGACGAATGGGACGGCAATGGAATTCCCCCCCGGGAGTCAATCTATACGCCTCCATTCTTTTAAGGCCACCAATACCCCCAACCATGGCGCCACAAATTCCGCTTCTTGCGGGAGTGGCCGGAGCCAATGCCTTGGCGAGGGCTGCGGGGCTAGACGCCCGGATTAAGTGGCCCAACGACATCTTCATCCACGGGAAAAAAGTAGCCGGTATCCTCTCAGAGATGGAGGCGGAAGGCGTAAATATTCGATTCATCATCCTGGGGGTGGGTATGAATATCAACTGGGGGAAAGAAGACATCCCTCCTGAAATCAGGGAAATGGCTACCTCGCTGCGAGCGGAAGCGGGGAAAGAATTTTCCCGGGCCAAGGTGGCTGCGGAATTCTTCGAAGAACTGGAGGGAGAATATATCCTCTTCCTGCAGGAGGGTTTTTCCCCGCGGCTACGGGAGGAGTGGAACCGGCTTTCCTGGGTCAACCAGAAATGGGTAACTATCACGCTGATGAATAAGAAATTCGAGGGCCAGGTTTTAGGCCTGGACACCGATGGTGCCCTCCTGTTAATGGATCGGGAGGGGAAAATCCAACGCTTTATTGCGGGGGATGTCAGCTTGCGTCTGTGAGGGGAAGGCCATGCTTTTAGCGATCGATGTAGGAAATACGAACACGGTGTTGGGAGTCTATGATGGAGCCCGCCTGGTGGATAGCTGGCGCATCTGGACAGAGCGCGATCGCACCAGCGATGAATATGGAATCTTGGTGCGTAACCTCTTTTCTTCTCGGGCGCTCTCTCTGGGGGAGATTGAGGCCATTGCCATCTCCTGCGTGGTGCCCCCCATGTTGAACATGCTCCTGGAGCTTTCCGAGAAATATTTTCATCGGCAACCCCTGATCGTGGAATTCGGGGTGGATACCGGGATGCCGGTCCTCACGGACCACCCCATGGAAGTGGGGTCTGACCGGATCGTCAATGCCGTGGCCGCCTACCATAAATACAAGCGGAGTCTGATCGTGGTGGATTTCGGGACAGCCACAACCTTTGATTATATTTCTCCGCGAGGAGAGTACATGGGGGGAGCGATCGCTCCGGGCTTGGGCATCTCCAGTGAAGCTCTCTTCCTGCGCGCCTCCAAGCTTCCCCGGGTGGAACTGGTGAAGCCCAAAAAGGTTGTGGGGAAGAATACGGTGCATTCCATGCAGGCGGGTATCATCTTTGGCTACGTGGGACTGGTGGATGAGATTGTTCGGAGGATGAAAGAAGAGGTGCAATCTGACCCGAAGGTGATTGCCACCGGAGGCCTGGCTCCTCTCATAGCCGCGGATTCCAAGAGCATCGAAGAGGTAGACGAGTTTTTAACTCTGGAGGGGTTGCGCTTGATATATGAGCGAAACAAAGGGAGGTAAAATTCCCGTGCCGGAAAAGTTCATGATCAGCCCTTTTCGCGAAGAACACGAGCTTTTTCGCCAGCAGTGCCGCAGGTTCGTGGAAAAAGAGCTGGCCCCGCACGCCAGGGAATGGGCTACCTCGGCATCCTCATCACTTAGGAATACGGAGGATCAGGGGGAGATTATCTCATGGCCACGGTCTGGTGCGAGGAGTGCACCCGCTGCGGCTCGGGTGGGGTGGTGGCAGGCTTAAACATGCATGCGCTGATTCATTTCGATGAATAAAGCTGGAATTCTTTTCCTTTTCGTGATATACTTTTTTTGAAATAAGGAGGGTATTTTGCCAAAACGTGCTGGAGCTTATAAAGGCCAAAGGCGGCTAAAAGAATTATCCCGCCAGAAAAAGCAGGAAGAGAAAAGACAGCGAAGATTTCACAAAGCAGATCGCACCTCTTTAGACGCCGAGAAGGTCGAGCAAGAAGAGACAAAGCCAGCCAATCCTTAACTCGATACGCCTTTCCGGGGGAAAAGACTTCCTATTCTCCTTTACCACAAACACTACCGAGCCACCCCTCGGGTAAGGGAGGAGGTGGTTTCATCATGAATGGGCAAGGGTGACGCAATCGGTTTAAAGTGACTCGTGGGTGAGGACTCAACCCCCATTGCCGAGGCTCCCTGCGGAGCCGCATGGAATGAGGGAAATTGCTGGCCCAGCTTCCCAAACGATTCGGGCATTCAACAAAAGTAAGTAAACGTGGCGAACGCTGAATGGCGGGCGCTACCCATCAAAGGTCGTCGCCTGAGGCGACGCAAAAAAGGAGGTTCAGAAAGTATGGCTAAAAAACTATTTGTAGGAGGTCTGAGCTGGGACACGACGGACGACGGCCTGCGCCAGGCGTTCGCGTTACATGGGGTAATCACCGAAGCCAAGGTCATCACAGACCGCGATACGGGGCGCTCCCGGGGCTTTGGATTCGTGACCTTCGCGCAGGAAGGGGATGCTAAAACGGCGATATCCAAGATGGATGGCACGA
>JACRCA010000315.1 GCA_016234425.1 Deltaproteobacteria bacterium
ATCGACCCCAAGCGCACGGCGTTCCCTACCCTGGCCGGATCGCCATTCCTTCACCGGCCTGTCGTTTACCCATCAGACGAGAATATTCTCTTGGTCTTGGATGAATTGATTCAGATAATGGAGGAACGATTCAATCTTTTTGAAAGGGGTCAAGTTAAAGACTTACGACAATACAACCTGACTCGCCCGGAGCCATTACCTCGGGTGGTTTGCATTTGCGATGAATATGCCGACCTAATATTGATGGACTCCCAAATAGGAAAAGAAGTAGAACGAAGAATAGGCCGCATCGGTGCCAAGGGCCGAGCAGCCGGAGTTCATCTCATTTTAGCCACCCAGAGGCCTAGTAAGGACTTGGTTAAAGGCGTGATCAAAGCAAATCTAAATGCCCGGGTAGCGCTTAAGGTGAATGAACGGCTTGACTCCAGAATTATCCTGGAACAAGCCGGTGCGGAAACCCTGTTAGGCAAGGGAGACCTGCTCTTTAAAGACCTTGGACCAGCCATCCGTCTGCAATCCCCCCTCATTTCTGATGAGGATCTTAAACGTGCCGCCAGGTGCTGACTATACCTGTTTTTTGAGCCTCGTTTAAAACACTCCACTCCTTCAATGATCGCATATCAATTGGTTGACATCCGGCAGTTCTTGTAATACCCTGCCTTGGGACGGACCAATTTCTTCTCACTCGAGTAAGCACTACTATGAATTTTAAACGTCTTTTGCCCATTTACTTAGGGGCCGCGATTGGCCCGATGGGCGGGGTGGGAGTGATTACTCTCCTGCCGGTGCTGGCCAAGGTCTGGAACATCAGCATCCAGTGGATTTCCCTCACTATTACCCTGTACATGGTCCCTTACATAATCTTTCTGTTATTCTCCGGCCCCATCGCCCATATTTTCAATACGCGCAAGACCCTCCTCTTCGGGTTTGGGGTTTATGCCCTGGGCGGACTTCTCTCCGGGTTCTCCCCCAGCTTTGGGACCCTTGTGGCCGCTCGGTTCATCCAGGGGTTTGGGGCGGCTTTCATCGCTCCTATTCTCATGGCCCTGGTTGGCGAAATGGTCAATCCCAGGCATTTGGGGAAGGCCATGGGGCTGCTGGGCGTCATGTACACGGTTGGAGTAACCATGGGGCCGCTGATTTCTGGAGTTCTGGAAGTATATTTTGGTTGGCCCTGGTTCTTTTTTTTCCTCATGGCCCTGGCTCTGGCTGTCGGAGCCTTTTATTGGGCTACGAGTACAGAGGCCAGAAAAACAGAAACGGGATCTGGGAGGATTTCAGATGCCCTTGTTTTGATCAAGAGATCCTATTCCTATCCTGATTTAAGATTCGTAAGTTTTGCTGCTTTCTCTTTGTTCCTCGGATACATCGGCCTGATGACCTTTGTGGCAGATCATCTGAAAATTTCTTTCTATCTACCCTCGGACCGGATCGGGCTCGTTCTCTCGATGACGGGTTTTTTCGGGATTTTGTTTTCACCCATCGCCGGAATCCTGGGTGACCGCTTTGGCCGGAAGCCTGTGGCTTATGCTGGGATGGGGGGCATGGTTGCCTCCATCCTAATCTTGGGGTCTGTAGAATACACTTACGAAAAATATATCATTCTATTTTCTCTATTTGGCGCTGGATCGGCCACAGCTTGGACATCCCTGAACACCCTGGCGGTCCAGGTAATCCCCGATTTACGCAAACCCGCTATTTCGGTATACAACAGCTTCAAATTTACAGGCTATGCCCTCGCTCCCCTGGTCCTCTCCTTTCTATACGTACCCTTTTCCATCGCAGCCGTGCACTGGGCCTTCATCGCCTGCATACTCGTTGGCTTAATCTTTACCTCACGAATGCGAAGCCTTCCGGGATGAATTACTTCGGAGGAATGAAGAAATCTCTGAAAAAAAATGGGAAAGAAGATTTAAAGAGGGATGATTTGGCATATTCCCTTGCTGAGTAAAAAGAGATGAAGCTTATAAGGAGGATAATTAAATTATGGAATTAGAAGAAAAAATTACCCAAGAACTTTCCGGTGAGGGGGCATTTCAGCACATCCAGAAAATCTCCGAGGAGATCCCCACCCGCATGGCTGGCACAGAAGAATGCCGACAGATGGCTGAATACCTCAGAGACCAGATGATTCATCACGGCATCCCTACGGCGATCAAAGAGTTCGATGCCCGGGTGGGCTTCACGGGGACATCCGAGTTAATGATACTTGACCAGGAAAGGCGGGTCATCCCGTGCCGCCCTTTCGTGCACATTGCCAACACTACTCCTGCGGGGATAGAGAGTGAACTGATCTTTGTCGGTTCTGGCGGCGTGGACGATTACCCGGGCAAAGAGGTGCAGGGTAAAATCACCCTCTCGGAGCTGTCTTATTCCCCTCCGCGTCAAGAGAAGCAGCGAATTGCCGCTGAGCATGGCTCCGTAGCACAGATCATGATCAACTGGGGCCCCTCCGACAGCAAGACTCTGGCCTATGGGTCGGTCAAGCCCCCATGGGGGAATCCCACCCCGATCACCCTTCCGGGTATGCCCCGCATCCCCTCCATCACCATCTCCCGGGCTGATGGAGAGCATCTTATCGATTTATACCGCAAGGGGCGTGTGCGGGTGTGGCTTCGGGCCGAGTCTCCGGAGGAGTGGCGACAAGCACAGAACACAATCGGTTTTCTGGAGGGGAACGAAGAGCCAGAGAGGTTTGTAATCTTTGGCGGTCATATGGACTCCTGGGGTGGCGGGGTAACCTGTAACGCCACCGGTAATTTTGCCGTCCTAGAAATAACCCGGGCACTGGCTCAGCACCGCCATGAACTTAAGCGGAGCATCCGCATCTGCTTTTGGTCAGGTCATGAAACGGGAACTATGGTGGGATCCAGCTGGTTTGTGGACCACTCTTGGGACGATTTAGACCAAAATGGGATTGCTTACATCAATGTGGATTCCCCGGGCATGAGGGGCACGAGTTACTATTCAGCTTCCAGCTCTACAGAGCTGGCCCAGTTTCACCTCGCGGTAGAGCAGGAAATACTGGGTGAAAAGACCAGGCATAAAAGGCTTGCTCACACAGGCGACCAGTCATTTATGGGAATCGGTATCCCTTCCATCTCGGGTCGGACCGAGTATACAGCCGAGCAGATCAAAGTTTGGCATGGCGCCAACCTGGCACCCTGGCATCACAGTGATGAGATGACCCTGGATAAGATGGACGTATCATTGATGCTCAAAGCCATGAAAGTCTACGTGGCCTATATCGTTCGGCTAGGCAATACCGCCATTCTCCCCTTTGATCATCAGACTATGGCCCAGGAGCTCAAGGACCGGCTTGAGGCCATCGCTTCCGCAGTGGGTGGAAGGTTGGGCCTCTCCAAGCCCCGGAAATGGGCCGAGCAGCTCGTCCGAAATACGAAGGCTCTGGATGAACATTTGCAAGTGTTGCGTAAAGAAACACAAGGGGCGACCTCATGGAAGGGGAACCAAAAAGTGATGTTGGCCAACAGAATACAAATGAAACTCAGCCGTATTCTCCACCCGATCAACTACTCGATTGCCAACCGGTATGGTTTCGATCATTATGGCTTAACAGCCCTGAGCACCCCAATCCCATGTCTGTACGATAGTCGGTATCTTACGACTCTTTCTCCGCAGTCCAATGATTATCGTGCCCTGCTCACCCATCTGGTGCAGCAAACCAACCGTGTGTCGGATGGATTGAGGGAGGCCTCGGAACTGATAGAGATGACCCTGGATTCCTTGCAGCGGGCCTGACTTTTTTCTCCCTGAGCCAATGATTTAGAGCGCTAAATTTCCGTTTAAATCCAAGAAACTCAGTCTACGAAGCCAAAGCAAAACATTACTCCCCAAATACCACATCTATGCTATGGAGGGCATCTTGGAGAGCATCGGCCGCGCGGTTTCGCTCTCGGATGCACTGGGTGAGAAGCAAATGATATGCTTCGCTATCAGGGTCCAATTTGGCCAGTCGGGGCGCATAATAGAGCCCTGGAAATCGGGTTCTGAGGTGGCTCAGGCCATAAGGGTCATAATTATATTGACCAGCCACGGACGCAAAGGCGTGGGTCAAGATGCGAGAGAGGCGAATGAGAAGCTGGTTTACCCGGCGCACTTGTTCCTTCCCATCGAGATCGATGAATGTTCCAACTTTAGTCGATTGCTCCTCCAGATCCCGACGCACCGATTCCAATTTTTGGGCCTGAAAGCGGAACCTCCGGGCTGCTGCGATCAAGGGAGCCAGCCGCAGCAGATCTTTGACAGCGGCGTTCAATTCTTCCAATCGGGCCACCATTTCATCTGCCATACGGAAAAAGCTCATAGGCAATAAAGGCCTTGAGCATATCTCATAGGCAGTGGCTGCCACAGCCCTCATGTTTTTCGCCATCATCCGGGGATCTACTTTGTCCAGGGTATCGTGGCAGGGATAGCCGTGGTTCCACCATCCCAGGGTGGCGTTAGCCATTTTCTGTATCTCCGCGGGGCTAAACATGGTGCGGGCATTCATTGAGGGAATGCCGATGCCGAAGAAAGATTGATCGCCGGTGTGGGGCACTCGCTGAATATCAGGGTTTTCGGCCAAAACCTCCCCTGCCACATTGGCGGCGAAGTCGGCTAGCTCAGGGGAAACATAAACAGTATATCGATCCGTTCCCTTCATTCCGGGGGAGTCCACGTTGAAGTAGGCCAAGCACCGATCTCGGAGTTCATCCCAGAAATTATCTATCAGCCATGTGGAAGCTGCCATGGTACCCGTTTCGTGGCCGCTCCAAAAACAGATCCAAAGACCCCGGTTCAGCCGATGGCGGTATTTATTAAATACCCTGGCCACCTCCAGCACCAAGGCGTTTCCGTTGGCATTGTCAGTGGCGCCATTGCCCCATGCGTCATAGTGGCCTCCAAGTATGATGAATTGTTCCGCGTCGTCTCCTAAACCAGCGATCCTGCCCATGGGAAGGAGGAGCTTTTCCCACCCACGGTCCACCTGCGCGGTCAGGCGTACCCGAACGGAGCCTCGGGCCAGGAGTTGCCGCAGCAGGCTTAAATCAGCTTTGGTGATGCCCAGGACAGGAATCTTGGGCATCTGCTCCATCGTCTCAGGCGTAGGATTCCCCCAAATAGCTTTGGCATTGCCTCGTACCATGAGTCGCGGTTCCTCCAAGCCCCAATGGGCAATGAGCGCACCGATGACTCCTTTGGCCGTGGCCAGGCGAATTTTCTCCTGCCTCGGAGGAGAATAGGACGATTCAGCCAGTATTACTTTTCCTCGCACGTCTCTTGCCTGAAGCTCATCCTCACTGCCTGAGACCACGTCCACTAGCTCCGCTTCAATCCCCTGAGGGGGTGTATTGGGGATATTCATGAAGGGGATGGATGAAATCTCCAGCTTTTCCGGCGCCAGGACTTGCAAGCGAGAATTCACGGGAAGGCTTACGTATCCGGTTAATTCGTGCGCAGTAGCTGAGATCCCCTCTGACTGTAGGATCTTTTCCAGGAAGGCTG
>JACRCA010000316.1 GCA_016234425.1 Deltaproteobacteria bacterium
CCTTCCTGGACTTTCTGGATAAAGCAGGGGTGAAAATGAGCTGGGTTCCATTCGACGGAGGTGCGGCAGCGATTGCGGCTGCGCTGGGTGGGCATATAGACGTGGCTCATACGAATCCGGGCGTCGTGAAAGGGCACGTTCAGGCTGGCAAAATGCGTATCCTCGGCGTAGCTTCTGAGAAACGCTTAGATGTTCTCCCGGATGTACTCACCTATCGCGAACAGGGGATTGACTTAGTGCTATTCCAATGGCGGGGTGTGGCTATGCGTGCTGGGGCCCCAAAACCCATAATCGAGAAGCTGATCAGCGCCATCACTCAAGCCAGCCAAACTCCTGAATTCAAGCAGTACATGAAGAACACCAACCAGTTTGAGAGCGATCTTGCTGGTGACCGGTTCCAGAAGTTCGTGTTGGCAGAATTTGACCAAACGACGGATAGGTTGAAAAAACTGGGCTTGATCAAATAGGCTTAACGACCCGGAAGGCTATCCCCATGGGGAAAAAGGCTGAGGTCTGGGCTGCTGTCCTATCCCTAATTTGGGGACTCTCCTACCTCTTAGCTGCTATGCAATACCCCGGGGGGGAATTAGGCAGCCCTGGCCCCGGGTTAATGCCCTGCTTGCTCGGTTTAGTATTCATGGGACTGTCTGCCTACCTTCTGGTCACAAACTTGCGCAGTAAAAGAATAGGATCCGCTGATCAGGGGCCTCAGAGCCTAAGACTTGGGCCCCTTTGGCAATTGATCGCTATCCTAACCGCATACCTTGTAGCTATCCTTCCGCTCGGATTTGCCTTTTCCACCTTTCTGGCAATCTTATTTATGTCTCGGCTTATGGGCCTGGAAGGTTGGGTGAAGCCCACGGTTTTGAGTCTCATCACAGTGATCCTTGCCCATTTGCTTTTTGTCTTGGCTTTAGATGTGCCTCTGCCACTCGGAGCCATCTGGGAGAAGGTGAAGGGATGATCGAGGGATTATTTTCTGGACTCCATGGGGCTTTGGATCCGAGGAATTTTTTAGCCGTTGTGATTGGGTGTCTGGTGGGCACCATCGTAGGGGTACTTCCGGGAATAGGACCTACAGGAACAATGGCCCTGCTGCTGCCATTGACCTATGCCCTGGGACCCACCGCTGGTATGATCATGCTTGCGGGGATCTGGTACGGAGCCCAGTATGGGGGTTCTACTACCTCTATTTTGGTGAATGTACCGGGAGAAGCGGCCAGCGTAGTTACCACCCTGGATGGCTATCAAATGGCCCGTAAGGGTAAAGCCGGAACTGCGCTGGCCATAGCGGCTATCGGCTCTTTCGTTGCCGGCACCTTGGGAGTGGTTGGGCTTACCCTCTTCGCCCCACCCTTAGCCAATGCTGCTCTTAGCTTTGGTCCACCGGAGTTCTTTTGGATCGCCATATTCGGTCTTCTTGTTTTATCAAACTTGAGTGGCAAGTCCACACCCAAGGCGCTTCTGATGGCCACCTTGGGGGTTATTTTAGCCACGGTAGGGATGGACCCGATATCCGGGCGACCCCGTTTCAGCATGGGATCCTCTTCTCTCTTTGGGGGTTTCGATTTTGTTCCGGTTACCATGGGCCTTTTTGGAGTGGCCGAAATTTTATATTCGAGTGCTGAACGGCTAAAATCCTGGGAGGTTCTGAGGGTACGGTTTCGTGACCTTTACCCAAACCGGGAAGATTTTCGTCGCTCTGCTGCCCCCATTTTTCGCGGAGGAGTGGTGGGATTTTTGGTTGGGTTAATCCCCGGTCCGGCCGCCGTAATGTCGTCTTTCGTTTCGTATGCCTTGGAGCGAAGGCTGTCGCGCCACCCGGAAAAATTCGGCCATGGGGCAATAGAAGGTGTGGCCGGGCCAGAATCTGCCAACAACGCCGCCACAGCCGGAGGCTTGGTACCCCTTCTGGCCTTGGGCCTGCCCTTCGCTCCCCCCACTGCTGTGCTCCTGGGTGGTCTCATGATCCACGGAGTGGTGCCTGGTCCACTCCTGATGCAGCAGCACCCCGACCTGTTCTGGGGAGTCATCGCCAGTATGTATATCGGTAACTGTATTCTTCTGATTTTGAACCTCCCCCTGGTTGGCGTGTTTGCGAGCATAACCCGGGTGCGTCCCGCCATCGTCAATCCGATTGTTTTGATTCTCTGTGTGATTGGAGCCTATGCGGTTAACAATAGTATGTTTGATGTTTGGGTCATGTGGGCATTCGGCCTGCTGGGTTTCTTCATGCGCCGGTTGGGATTTGAAGCTGCCCCGCTGGTCTTAGGCTTGGTTCTCGGCAAGATGCTGGAAAACTCCTTCCGCCAGTCCATGGTCATTTTGGAGGGAGACATCTGGGGCTTTTGGGCACGGCCGATCTCCTCCACCCTTATGGTTTTGGCGATTCTCGCCCTGGTAATGCCCCCGGTGATCAGGCTCTTCCTCCGGTCCAGACCTAAACACACTTCGTGACGGGAGATTCGACTCACCATCCAATCCCCTGGGACCTTAAGAAATCCTGTGCCTCTTTATGGCCCAGGCTGGCAGCAATTTTTAAGTCCTCAATGGCCCGTTCTTGATCTCCAGCGTTCCCGTAGGCATTTCCCCGGTTATAATAAGCCTCCGCATCCTTTGGGCTTAACTCAATAACCTTGCTGTAATCGCTGATCGCCCGCCGGTAATCTCCGAGATGCAAGTAAGCATTTCCACGATTATTATACGCCCCGGCATGTTGCGGGTCGAGCTCGATAACCTGATCGTAATCCCTGATCGCCTGCCGATGGTCCTCGAGTTTTGCATAAGCAAATCCGCGGCTATAGTAAGCCTCAGCATCTTTCGGTCTCAGTTCGATCATCCGGTCATAATCTCTGATGGCCTGACGGTAGTCCCCGAGATTCAAGTAAGCCATCCCCCGATTATGGTAAGCCGCGACATATTTAGGTTCTAACTCGATAACCCGCCCGTAATCGCTGATCGCCCGCTGGGAGTCTCCGAGGTTTCCGTAGGAAAATCCGCGTTGATAATAAGCCTCCGCATATTTCGGGTTCAACTGGATTACTCTGTCGTAATCTCTGATCGCCTGACGATAATCCCCCAGATTCCGGTGGGCATTTCCCCGGTTGTAATAAGCTTCGATATATTCAGGATTCAGCTCGATCGCCCGGTCGTAACTCCTGATCGCTTGCCGGTAGTCTCCGAGATGCAGATGGGCAAATGCCCGGTTGTTATACGCCAGAACATAGTCGGGGTTTAATTTGATGGCCTGATCGAAATCTCTGATCGCCTCCCGATAACTTCCGAGATTTAAGTGGGCAAATCCACGGTTGTTATATGCCGATGCATCTTGGGGATTTAGTTCGAGCGCCTCAGTGAAATCTCTAACCGCCCGCCGCCACTCCTGGAGATTCAAGTGGGCATTTCCCCGATTATAATAGGCCATGGCATTTTTAGGGTTCAGCCCGATAGCCGTATCCAAATCGTTGATCGCTTGCCGGTAGTCTCCAATGTGTAAGTAAGCATTTCCCCGGTTATAATAAGCCTCAGCATATGTGAGCCTCGATTCAATGGCTTTATCGAAATCCTTGATCGCCTGCTGGTGGTTACCGAGGTTCAAATATGCATTCCCACGATTACAAAAATAGGCCGAGGCATCTTTGGGGTTCAGCTCGATCGCTTTATTAAAATCCCTAATCGCCTCTCCATATTTCCCGAGGTTCGAGTAAACGGTTCCTCGGTTATTATAAGCCTCGGCATAATTAGGATTTAATCCGATCGTCTTATTGAAATCATTTATCGCCTGCTGGTGGTTTCCAAGATTTATGTAGGCCAATCCACGGTTATAATAAGACATCGCATCTTTCGGATTTAGTTGGATCACTTTGGTAAAAGCCTCAATTGCCTCCCTATAATTGCCGGATAAGGCCGCTGAATGTCCTTTGTCAAACCACACAGAAGCGGCTGATTCTGCAATGGCTTGAGAATAATCAGAAAAAATAAATAAACCAATGCCCATTAAGAAGACTGACAACTTCGCCCATGATGTTTTTCTTTTTACCCTCCCACCCTTCATTAGAACTCCTCCTTTTACTATGGGCAACTAAGAGGCATAATACCACAATCTCTTATCGGGAAAAATGAGACTTTCCTTTATCCCTTAATCAAGCCATTTTACTTTTCTGTCTCTGCGCCAGTTGCCCTTCCCACCTTTTGCTTGCTATAATTCTTGCAAAATCTATCCTTTAATCCTGAAGGGCTTAAGCCCATGCGACCTTTTCAGCCCCAATTAAGAATAAGAGAACTGCAGAAAAATTTAACTCAGGCTAACCTGGATATCGCCTTGCTGCATTATTCCAGAGATATCTACTATTATACAGGCTTTGCCGAACCATCCCTCCTTCTGGTAACCCCTCAGGAATCAATTCTCTTCATTCGCAGAGAAAAGGCCAAAGAACGCAGCAGAATCTGGATGGAAGAAGGAATGATAGTGGCGCGTGCCGACCTACGGGAAGTTTACGCTCAGCTTATAGATCTAAAAATAAAAAAGGGGACGATGGGTTTGTGCTTAGACATCCTGCCCGCGGATAGGTTCACGGAGATTCAAGAGCTTTTCCAGAAATTTCGGATACTGAATGTTTCCCCTTTGATCCTCCGCCAAAGGATGGTTAAAGATGAAGAGGAAGTCAGCCTGGTAAAAAGGGCTGGTCAAATCCTGGCGGCAGGCACAGATCGGGTTCGGCAATTCTTAAAACCTGGACTGCGAGAGATAGATCTTGCCGCAGAGATAGAGGCCGAACACCGACGCTCCCTTCATGTGGGCGCAATCTTTACGCGTCTTTTCGATTTCAGCATGGGCCAGGGCCCGCTCAGTTCGGGCCCCAATCTCCGATTTGCTTCTGGAATCCTCCATTCTATTTCTGGCCCAGGCCTATCCGCAGCCCTGCCGATCGGCCCTTCTGATCGGAAGATTCAGAATGGTGACCATGTCGTGGTGGACATCCCCTGCAACTATCAGGGCTACCATGCCGATCAGTCCAGGACTTTTGTGGTCGGTAAAGCCTCCTCGAAAGCAAAGAAAATGTTCCGATTAATGCGAGAGGTATCTGATGGCCTGATAGCCTTTCTGCGCCCCGGAATTCAGGCTTACCAAGTTTACAAAAAAGCTTGGTCTCTGGCTAAAAAGCTAAAAATCGAGGATTCTTTCCTGGCCTACGGAGAAAGGCGCGCGAACTTCATCGGCCACGGACTGGGCCTGGAAATCAACGAACCCCCGATTCTCAAGAAAGGAGAGAAGACAATTCTCGAGGAAGGCTTCACCCTGGCTCTCGAGCTTCTGCTTACTCATCCCAATGCTGGGATAATGAAGCTTGAGGACACCGTGGTGGTCACATCCAATGGTGCTGAACTTCTGACAATAGCCCCAAGAGAGTTGATCGAAGTGGGTTAGGTGGATCTTACCTCCTGGCGCATGAAAAAGACGTAGGAGATGGCAAAGCACAATACGGTAATAGCCAGCAGGGAAATGAGGTGGGGGAAGACAATATGCACGCTTTCTCCCAGGGGGAGCGGGCTTTGAAAACGGGATATCGATAGCCTTTCCAGAGGGCCCATTAAAAGAAGGGATTGGGTGGTTTTTCTCAAGGGGTCCAGGATCGTGGTGGTGGCCTCACTGTAAAGAGTCATCGGCGAGAGCAGAGAAAGCGCTCTGCGGGTCTGTTCGTGCTGGACCAGCAATTCCGGGTTTGAGGTCGGCGCTCTTTGATCCAGCGGAGAAATCGCATCCGCAGCCAGACTCGCTCCGTAGGCTACGAAAAAGGAAAAAAAGATCCAGCAGGCGATGGCCGCTAAGGCCGAAGTGGCCATGCTGCGGAAGATGACAGAGAACAGGATAGAAATCCCCAGCCAGAAGGATATGTAGAAAAGACTGATCAGAAAATATATGGCCAGGCGCCATATCTCTTCGGGCCCCGGGACAATCCCGATGAGGCGCAGACCGAGGCCGGAGATCAAAAGGATGATGGCCAGCAGCATGATGGCGATCGTGATAGAACCGGCCAGAAATTTTCCATTAATAATAGAATCACGGTAGATGGGCTGAGAGACGAGTTTGCTAAGGGTTCGGGCACTGCGCTCCCGGTTGATGGAATCGAAACCCAGAACAATCCCCATGAGAGGGCCAAAAAAGGCAATAAATGAAATCAGGGAAAAGAATTTGCCGGGAGACGAAAAAAGCATCAGAAAAACAAAGGTTGGTTTGGCTACTCCTTGAAGTTCATCCCGGATGCCTGTTCCAACCATAAAAGCCGTTATCAGACTGACCATCAAGATCAGGGTAAAGAGCAGGATGAAACGGCTGCTGCTGAAGTGATCCTGCAGTTCCTTCAGGTATATGGTGAGTAATCCCTTCACAATTGGCCCTCCTTAAAGTACTTCATATAGATCTCTTCCAATGTGTACTTTTCCCGGCCCACTCCCAACTTCTCTTTGGCCAGAGCCTCGATCCGACCCACGGCCACCAGGCTGCCCTTGATCATAATTCCAACTCGATGAGAAATCTTCTGCACCTGTTCCAGGAGGTGAGAGCATAAAAAGACCGTGATTTTTTTATCCCGGCTGAGAGATTGGATGAGCTCCAGCATCTGGTTCGACCCGTCCGGGTCCAATCCCAGCGTGGGTTCATCCAGGAAAACAACCTGCGGGTTCTTAAGAAGCACTTCAGCGATCCCCAGGCGTTGCCTCATCCCGCGGGAATAATCCCCCACTTTTTTCTTTGGTTCCCCATGTAGATCCACCATTTTTAACAGATCCTCAATCTGGGGAGTGGATATTTCATCGGGAATCCCGTTCAGCCGGCTTACGTACTTCAAATTCTGAACAGCGTTCATATCGTCGTAAAAACCAACGTTCTCCGGGAGATAACCCACCACTCTTTTTACCTTCAGCGGTTCGCGGGTGGGATCAAAGCCGCATACCCAGGCTTTCCCCGAAGTGGGCTCGCTGAGCCCAAGCAGCATGAGCAAAGTGGTCGTCTTGCCAGCACCGTTCGGCCCGAGAAAGCCGAACACTTCTCCTTGATTAATTTTGAGATTCAGGTGATCAACAGCCACCTGCTCTCGGTAGACTTTGGTAAGCTCCTGGGTTTCGATGACAATCTGTCCGTTCACTTTATCGCCTCCCCAGCCAGAGGAATAATCCCCCCAATCCTCCAATGACCACAACAATGAGGGCGATTCCCACCCAGCCCCAGGCGGGAGAGGTTTTTACAGCCACCCGTATCTCCAGCGTCTTATTGCTGCCCTTCTCCCCATCTGCGGAGAGGCCAACCGAATAGTCTCCCACAAGAGCCTGGGCGAAGGGAGTGATTGTCACCTCTACCTGTTTCATTACCCCAGGGTCCAGGGCATCAATTTTTTCGGGCTTGAACTCCACCTTCCAGTTTTCCGGCTTGAAAGAACTGAAAGCAACATTACGATTAACGGCCGAACCCGTGTTCTTGACGAAAAGGGACATGATGGCCGGTTTGCCCGTAACGGCATCTAAGGATAGGAGCCCGGTCGGCGTTCCAGCATCTAATCTATATATGCCCGTAAGAACGACAGTAAGTTTCACCTCTGCTTTTATATCGCCGGAGCCGATCCATACGAGAATGGGATAGGAACCTGCCATGGCCTCTTTGGGCGGAGTAACCTCAACGGCGATTGTTTGACTCTGACCCCCTTTTACCCGAAAACTGGAAATTTGCTTTTGCTCGTAGGCGGGCTTGAAATTGACTTCCCATTTCTCCGGAATCTGGGCAGAAATGTTGAAATTCCTGTCGATCTCGCTCTTATTGTTTACCTCAAGGGAAAATTCAAACCGGGCATCGGTCTGTCCCCGCAGCACAGGGTAGGAAGTTGTAACCAGGATGTCTTCAGAAAGCGGAGCCCTTTCCCGAACAGTCACTTCAATCTTTTGGGAAGAGGTAAACTTGCCATCCTCGGTCTGGGAATCGATCTGGAAAAGGTAGGTACCCGGCTTTACGGTCTTATCGGGTTCCGCCAGAAAGGTCAGGGTCCTGGTCTTACCCCCCGGAACCGGGATAGCATCAACGGTGTAATTAGGAGCCTTCAGGAAGGCTTTCCACCCTTTCGGAACCGTGGATAATTTCAGCTGCACATTTTCATCTTTCTTGCCCTTATTATCCACAGTCAGCTCCATCCTCACGGACTCCCCAGGAGGGACGAAGATTCCAGA